>JAKAOD010000386.1 GCA_021823365.1 Actinomycetes bacterium
GAGGCTGCAGGTCACCGCCACGGCGGCGATCACAGTGCTTCTGTGCCGCATTCGTTCCTCCGTTTCGTTCGTTGCCCACCATCCACTGACGGCCCGTGCTGCGCATCGCCGCGCGCCGGTGGGGAGCGGACGTGGCAGCTGCTCAGCCGGTTGCCCCGTACTCGCCCGACCTGGAGGTACCCCCTAGCCGATCCCGCTGGCGGGCCGCTGCTCGTGTACGGGCACTCCGGCAGCGGCCGACCTGGCGGGTCAGGATCTCGCAGGCCAGCTCATCGGGGCTTGAGGCGCAGTCACCGCCGGAGGGTGGCCCTCCTTGTCATGTTGTACTTACCTAGTGCACAGGATAGTCTCCCCTCCTGGGCTTGTCCACCGAATCGGTGCGGCCGGCAACCAGCAGCTCCCCGGCCTGGTAGCCCTCGGCCGCACGCACGCTACGTGGCGCGTTCGACAAGACGGTGCTCTCGCGGCGACGGTCACGCGTCGCCCTGGTGAACTCTTCTCTTCGGCGGCGTTGCAACGTCGTCACAATGGCGGCACGATTCGGAGCGAGGCGGTCTCGTCCGCGACGACCACGACCGAGGAGGCAGCAGACCACGCAGCACGGCGTCTCGGGTCGTTGCCCGCGGCGTCGCTCACGCAAGCTCGTCGAGCGCGACGGGACGGCCGAGCTCGCACGCGCGGGTCGCCGCGGTTGCGATGTCGAAGGCTGCCAGCGCGTCCCGCCCCGTCACCGGCGGCGGGGTCTCGTCGAGGAGCGCCCGGGCGAAGACGTCGAGCTCGGCGGCGAACGCGGCGCTGTAGCGGCGGTCGTAGGAGCGCAGCAGAGGCCGGCTTGCCAGGCCGGGCTGGCGCCACTCGGCGAGCAGCGCAGGCGGCATGTCGAGCCGCACCGTCGCCTTCTCGCCGACGAGCTCCGCCGAGCTCTCGTACCCGTAACCGGCGACCCTGCCGAGGTCGAGCACGCCGAGGGCGCCGTTCTCGAACTCGAGGGTCGCGATGGCGGTGTCGAAGTCCCCGATCTCGGCGAAGCCGCGATCCGACAACGCCGTCCCCACCGCGCTGACGCGGGCAACGTCACCGACCAGGAAGCGAGCCAGGTCGAAGTCGTGGATCCCCATGTCGAGGAAGATGCCACCCGAGCCGGCGAGGAACTCGGGCGGGGGCGGCGACATGTCGCGCTGCGAGATCCGCAGCAGGTAGGGCATGCCGAGCTCGCCGGCGCGCAGCCGGCGTGCGACGTCGGCCACCGTGTCGTCGAAGCGCCGGTTGAAGCCGATCTGCAGGGCGAGCCGGTCGGCCTCGAACCGCTCCACGCCCTGCACCGTCTCCGGCCGCTCGAGCGAGATCGGCTTTTCGAGGAAGACGGCGAGGTGTGCGTCGGCTGCCCGGAGGGCGAGCATCGCATGGGTCGCCGTCGGCGTGGCGACGACGATCCCGTCGAGGTCGTAAGCGGTGAGGAGGTCGTCGACGCTCTCGGCGGCCGCAATCTCGTAGCGTGCGGCAACCGCACCGACCGCGTCGGCGTCGGGGTCGTAGCAGGCGACGAGCTCGGCCGAGGGGCAGGCGTGCGCGAGGTTCGCGGCGTGCACCGACCCCATCCGCCCGACTCCGGCGAGGCCGAGACGAGCCCGTCGAGCCTCGGCGCTCATTCGCGCAGCGCGTCGCGCACGGCGAGGATGCGCACCGGGTCGTTCGAGATGAGCACGTCGACACCTGCGCCGATCAGGCGGGCCGCCTCGTCCTCCTCGTCGACCGTCCAGGCGACGACGGCGACGCCGAGGTCGTGGCACCGGCCGACCGTCTCCTCGTCGAGCGCCTCGTGGAGCATGTGCACCGCCCAGTCGCCGGCCGCTACGAGCGCGGCAAGGTACTCCGGCACGGGAAGCTCGGTCACGAGGAGGCCGGTCGAGTAGCCAGGCGCACCACCCCGTTCGGCAGCCGGCTTCTGGCCGCCGGATCCGGCAGCGCCGACATCGCCGCGGCGGCCGCGCGCCGCGGCGAGCGCCGCCGCGGAGAACGAGGAGACGACGAGCCTCTGCAACGGCGAGCGCCCCTTGCTCGCCTTCCCCTCCGACCAGCCGGCCAGCCAGTCCCCGAGCGCGCCGCCGAGCGCGGCGGCCTCGGCGGGAGTCGCCTCCTCCGCCACCTTCAGCTCGACGTTCACCGACGCCACCGCGCAGGCCCCGAGCGCCGGGCCCAGCCGGGGGAGCTCGGGAGCCTCCGCCGCCTGCAGCCGGTCGACGTCGCCGTGAGCCGTCTCGCGGTCGTGCCGGACGACCCACTCGCCGTCAACCGTCCGCCAGGTGTCGAGCTCGATTCCCTCCGCACCGGCGATCGACGCCGACGCGAACGCCTCCGGCGTGTTCTCACGGATCTCGGGTCGGGCCGCGACCCGGCCACGGTGCGACCAGACCGCGGTCACTGCAGGACGAGCGTCATCTCGTAGGAGTAGTCGCTCCCGAGATAGGCGTGGCGCCCGAACTCGACGGCGCCGCCGTTCGAGTCGTAGGCGGTCCGTGCCATCGTGAGCACGGTCGCGCCCCGAGGCGCGCCGAGCAGCCGGGCCTCCCGCGCCGTCGCGCGCCGCGCCTCGATCACCTGGTGCGCCAGGTGGAGCTGGATCCCCCGGCCCCTCAGCACCTCGTAGAGGCCGTGGGCCTCGAGCAGCCCGGACGTGAGTGGCTCCTCGAGGAGCGCGGCCGGCAGGTAGTTCGACATCACGGCGAGCGGCACGCCGTCTGCGGACCTGAGCCGCTCGAGCGTGACGACCTCCCTCCCCGGTGCGAGCGACAGCGCCGAGGCGACGTCCTCTTCCGCCGGTGCCGTCCCCAGCGACAGCACGGCGGTCGTCGGATGTCGGCCGGATGCCACGAGGTCGTCGTAGAGGCTCGTCAACCCCACAGGGCGCCGGATGCGATGGCTGACGACGACGGTGCCGACGCCGCGCCGGCGCACGAGCAGTCCCTGCTGGACGAGGCGCTGGATCGCCTGGCGCACGGTGGGCCGGCTGACGCCGAGCCGCTCGGAGAGCTCGATCTCGTTGTCGAGGCGCTCCCCGGGCGCGAGGTCGCCTGAGTCGATCGCCAGCTGGATCGCTTCGGCGATCTGGAAGTACAGCGGCACCGGGCTCGCCCTGTCGAGGGCGCGACCGGCGATCGAGCGCCTCGGAATGGTCGCCGACTGCTCAGGGCTCACCGCTTGGGGAGGGCGCATGACTGGACGGTACCTCACACCTCGCTCGACGCCGCGGGTGTTGAGCATACCGAGGTGCAGACATGATGTTCAAATGTAAAGACACATTCTTGACACGCTCCCGCCGCTGTGTTATCCGTGGCGAGGCGCCTCCCTGGTGCCGGCCGCGGCGGGGGCTGGCCCGTCCCGGGCGTGGCGGCTTGCCATCGGAAGAGGATGGGTCCATATGAAGGTCCTCGACCAAGCGCTGCGGCCCACGAGCGCACCGAGCTCTGCCTGGAGTGCAGCCTCGTGCAGGTACGCCACAGCGCCGCCGCGACCCGCGCCGTCACGCCGGAGTCAGCGCTCCGCTTCGCCGCGCGAGTCTTTGCGGTCACCGACTGGTCGGCGCTCTCGGCGCCGCGCGGCGGCTCCGAGGGAAAGGAGGGAGCGATGACGACGGCGCCTGCCGGAGGGGTGCTCGACCGGCTCGCCGGGGCGCCCATCTCCTGGGGC
>JAKAOD010000387.1 GCA_021823365.1 Actinomycetes bacterium
CCGATCTCGAGGGCACCGATCGTGAGGAGGGTGTAGCGCGCGGCGAGGCGCAATCGACGCTGGCCCGGGCGCCGGCGCGGGCGCCCGTGCCGCCTCCCGCTCCCGCGCTCGCCGGAGCCGCTGCGCGAGTCAGGCCGCATAGTGGACCCGTCGCTCGACGAGACGGAGCTGCAACAGGGTCACGCCGAGCGTGAGGCAGAAGAGCGCGAGGGAGAGCACTGCCGCCTGCCCGGATGTCTTCGCCACCTCGATCGTGCCGAGGATGTCGTAGACGAGCAGGTTGACGTGCTCGAACGCGGCGGACGAGTAGCCGATGAGGATGTCGACCTGGCCGAACGTCTGGAAGGCGTAGATCGTCGCGACCACGAGGCCGAAGAAGATGGTGGGGGAGAGGAGCGGAACCGTGACGCGCCAGAACACCGTGCGCTCGGACGCGCCGTCGACGCGTGCAGCCTCCAGGACCTCCTCGGGCACCGCGGACAGCCCTGCGGACATGACGATGAACGACAACCCGAGGAATTGCCAGACCGACATGACCGCGATGGCCGGGAGCGCCCACGTCGTGTTCTGGAGGATCGGGGGAGACGGGTTGAGCCCCAGCCACGGGAGCAACCCCACGACGGGGTCCATGAGCGTGCCGAAGACGAGCGCGGACACGGCGACGGACGTCACCACCGTCGAGGAGAAGATCACGCGGTAGACGGCCATCGCGCGGAGGCGCCGGTGCGCGGCGACGGCGAGGAGGAGTCCGAGGAGGAGCCCCGCGGGCACCACCATCACCACGAAGAGCAGCGTCGAGCCGAGGCTCTGGAGGAAGCCCGACGAGGCAAGGACCTGGCCGACCTGGTGCAGCCCCACGTAGCGGCTGGGCAGCCCCGGGTACGGCGGCGTCTGGTAGAGCGCGAGCCGGAAGTTCTCTGCGAACGGATAGAAGACGAAGACGCCGAAGACCGCGAGCGCCGGCAGCACGAGGAGGTAGCCGAGCGCGGCTTCGCGCACCGCACGCGAACGTCGCGTCCGTGCAGGTGGTGACTCGCGGCCGCGCCTCACCCCGGCCCTCCGAGGCGCGTCCCGCTCCCGCCTGTGAAGACGTGGACCGATCCGCTTGCGACCACGATCCGCACCCCGTCGCCGATCGCGGGTCGTGGCGCGGAGGCGTCCTGGCGGACGACGAGCTTCGTCTGGTCGCCGAGCTGGCACAGCACGTGGACGTCGGCGCCGAGGAGCTCGACGAGGAGGACCTTCGCCTCGAGCGTGCCCGACGGGGAGAGCGCGAGGTGCTCGGGACGGACGCCTACGACGAGCGACGCGGCCTGGCCGGCCGCGGCCGCCCCGTCGTCGCCGAGCGGGACGTGGCCGCCGTCGACGCGCGCGACGCGCTCGACGCGCTCGACGCGCGCGGTGGTTCCCTCGAGCGTGGCCGGGAGGACGTTCATTCCCGGGCTCCCCAGGAACTTCGCGACGAACAGGTTCGCGGGGCGATCGTAGAGGGCGTGCGGCGGGCCGACTTGTTGGAGCACCCCGTGGTCCAGCACGGCGATCCGATGGCCCATCGTCATCGCCTCGACCTGGTCGTGGGTCACGTAGAGCGTGGTCGTGCCGAGCCGGGTCTGGAGCGCCACGATGTCGGCCCTGGTCTGGAGCCGAAGCGCCGCGTCGAGGTTGGACAGCGGCTCGTCCATGAGGAATGCGCGGGGCTGGCGGACGATGGCCCGCGCGAGCGCCACGCGCTGGCGCTGCCCCCCGGAGAGCTCCCGCGGCTTGCGGGCGAGGAGCTCTTGGAGGCCGAGCGACGCCGCCACCTCGCGCACCGTCTGGCGGCGTCGTTGCGCGTCGACGCCTCGCCGGCGGAGCGGGAACTCGATGTTGCGCTCGACGTTCAGGTGCGGGTAGAGGGCATAGCTCTGGAAGACCATTGCGACGTCGCGGTCCTTCGGCTCGACGTCGTTCACGACGCGTCCGCCGATCAGGATCTCGCCTTCGTCGGGCTCCTCGAGGCCGGCCACCATCCGCAAGGCGGTCGTCTTGCCGCACCCCGAAGGCCCGAGCAGGACGAGGAGCTCGCCGTCGGCGACCTCGAGGTCCAGGCGCTCGACGGCGGGGCGTCCACCGAACCGCTTGGTCGCCCCCCGGAACGCCACGTCCGCCACCTGACCCCCTCTGTGAGCGCTGTGCCACCGCTCTGCGCACTGCTGACGATGCCACACCCCGTGCGCTGTCAGCGGTGGTCGCGTGGCAGGCGGGGCAACCCGCTGACGACGCCACAGCGCGCTCGGGGGAGCCGGACGACGCCACAGCGCGCTCGGGGAGCGGGACCATGCCATAGCGCGCTCGGGGGCGGGGCCGCGCACCTCGCAGGTAGGGTGACGGACCGTGCCCCGTGCGCCCGGTCGTGCCGATCCCGCGTCGGTCTCCACGGAGCAGCAGCTTCCTCGTGCGGGAGCGGGGGAAACCTGGGTGCTGGACCTCGACGGCGTCGTCTGGCTGAGCGGGGAGCCGATCCGGGGCGCGGGCGACGCGGTCGACCTGCTGCGAGGCGCCGGGGCGCGCGTCATCTTCGTCTCGAACAACTCGTCGCCCACCGTGAAGAGCCTCCTCGCGCGGCTCAGTGTCGCGGGGATCCGAGCGGAGACGGACGACATCCTCACGTCCGGACAGGCGGCGGCGGCAATGCTGCAGCCCGGCGCGACGGCGCTCGTCGTCGGCGACGACGGCGTGATGGAGGCGCTCGCCGCTCGCGGGGTGCACGCGAGAAGAGCAGCCGACGAGGCGGCCGTTCCGGGAGGGCGCGTGGATGCTGTGGTCGTCGGGTACACGGAGCGGTTCGACTACACGGTGCTGCGCCGCGCGGCGGACGCGGTCCGCGCCGGGGCACGCCTGATCGGCACGAACGAGGACGCGACGCTCCCCACGCCAGATGGGCCGCTCCCCGGCGCGGGTGCGATCCTCGCCGCGGTGGTGACTGCGTCAGGTGTGGTGCCCGAGGTGGCGGGGAAGCCCCACGAGCCGCTCGCGACGCTGCTCCTCCGGCGCGCGGGTCGCGTCGCGGCCGTCGTGGGCGACCGTCCCACGACCGACGGAGCTCTCGCACGCCGGCTCGCGGCGCCGTTCGCGCTCGTGCTCAGCGGGGTGACCGCCAGGGCCTCCGACGACCCTGACCCCGTCCCAGACTTCGTCGCCGACGACCTGCTCGCGGTCGCCCGCGAGGCGACGCGCTGACGAACGCGAAGCGGCCATGCCATTGCCGCGTGGTGCTCCGGCCGGTACCGTGGATCCATGCCCCGGAACGACGGATATCGCAAGTACCTCGAGGCGGCGGCCGTGCTCGGCGAGATCACCCGGGCGCGGGCGGAGGAGCTCGTGAGGGAGCTGATGGGAACTGGCGGCGCCCAGCGTGCGCAAGCGCAGCAGTGGGTCGACGAGCTGGTAGGTCGAAGCCGAAGAGCGGCGGAGGACATCTTGGAGCTCGTCCGCGCGGAGGTCTCCAACCAGATGCAGGCGCTCGGGCTCGACCCCGAAGAGCTCGCCCGCCAGGCCGCGGAGATCCTCCGGCGCTCGGTGTGGGCAGGCCGCCGGACCGACGAGGACGCGTCGCGGACCACCGGCGCGGCCAAGAGGGGACCGGCGACGAAGGCCCCGGCGACGAAGGCCCCGACCAAGAAGGCCCCGACCAAGAAGGCCCCG
>JAKAOD010000388.1 GCA_021823365.1 Actinomycetes bacterium
GGCGCCTCGACGGGATGCTCACCGCCGTCGCCGGTCCCGACGCCCTGGCGCTGTGGACCCCCGTCGAGGTCCGCGGCGAGGACATGACCTCGGTCGCCCGCTTCGCGGTCGCCGAAGGTCAGCGTGTCCCCTTCGTCCTCACGTGGTTCCCGTCCCACGAGGACCCGCCGCGCCCTGTCGACGCCCACTACGCCGTCCAGGAGACCATCGACTGGTGGGAGGAGTGGGCAGCCAGGTCGGCGGTCGACGACTGCCCCTACCGCGACGCCGTGATGCGCTCGGCGATCACGCTGAAGGCCCTCACCTACGCTCCGACTGGCGGGATCGTCGCCGCCGTGACGACGTCGCTCCCCGAGGCGCTCGGCGGTTCGCGCAACTGGGACTACCGCTTCTGCTGGCTCCGGGACGCGACCTTGACGCTGTCTGCGCTCATGGTGGCCGGCTACCACGAGGAGGCGGTCGCCTGGCGCGACTGGCTGCTCCGGGCCGTGGCCGGCGACCCGTCGAAGCTCCAGATCATGTACGGGCCCGCCGGCGAGCGCGACCTCACCGAGCGGGAGGTGGGCTGGCTCGACGGCTACGAGCGCTCGATCCCGGTGCGGGTGGGCAACGCCGCGGCCGGCCAGTACCAGCTCGACGTCTACGGCGAGGTGATCTCGGCGCTGCACGAGTCGCGCCGGGGCGGCTTCGAGCCGGCCGGACCGTCGTGGGACCTCGAGACGGCGCTGATCGAGTTTCTCGAGTCCGGCTGGAAGCAGCCGGACGACGGCATCTGGGAGGTGCGGGGCCCGCGCCGGCACTTCACGCACTCGAAGGTGATGGCTTGGGTGGCTCTCGACCGGGCGGTGCGCGACGTCGAGGAGTTCGGCTTCGAGGGCCCGGTCGACCGCTGGCGGGCGACGCGCGACGCCATCCATGCCGAGGTCCTCGCCCGCGGCTTCGACCCTGACCGGAAGACCTTCACCCAGTACTACAGCTCGAAGGAGCTCGACGCGAGCGTCCTCATGATCCCGATGGTCGGCTTCCTCCCGGCGAGGGACCCTCGCGTCGTCGGCACCGTCGAGGCCGTGCAGCGCGAGCTCACCCGGGACGGCTTCGTGCTGCGCTACGACTCGGACGACTCGACCGCCGTCGACGGGCTGACGGGCCGCGAGGGCGCCTTCCTCGCCTGCTCGTTCTGGCTCGCCGACTGCCTCGAGCTGATGGGCCGGCACGACGAGGCGGTCGAGCTCTTCGAGCGCCTGCTCGCCCTCCGCAACGACGTCGGGCTGCTGTCGGAGGAGTACGACCCGGTGGCCAAGCGCCTCGTCGGCAACTTCCCCCAGGCGTTCTCGCACATCTCGCTCGTCAACACCGCGGTCAACATGACCGGTGCCACCCCCTGGACTTCCGACCACACCCACCGCGCGCGCCTCGCCGGCCAGCGGGTCGCGGCGCGACACCGGCCTCGTGCGCAACGATTGCGCGCCGGGCTGGCGCGCCGGCGGGCGGCCGACCGGTGAGGGCGGCCCTCTCCCCCGTCCCCGAGGAGGTCTCGTGAAGGCACTGACCGTCGTCCCCAAGCAGGCCTCGTCGGCACGGATCGGCGACCTGCCCGATCCCCCGGAGTCGGACGGCCCGGTGCTCGTCGACGTGCTGGCCGTGGGCGTCTGCGGCACGGACATGGAGATCCTCCGCGGCGACTACGGCTGGGCGCCGCCTGGCCACGAGCGCCTCGTGCTCGGCCACGAGTCCCTCGGACGAGTCGCCGAGGCGCCTGCAGGGTCGGGGCTCGAGCCCGGCGACCTCGTCGTCGGCATCGTCCGGCGCCCCGACCCCGTGCCCTGCTACAGCTGCGCGGTCGGCGAGTGGGACGCCTGCCGCAACGGCCAGTACGTCGAGCACGGCATCAAGGAGATCGACGGGTTCATGCGCGAGCGCTGGCGCGGGTCGCCCGAGGCGATGGTCAAGGTCGACTCGAGCCTGGGCGTGCTCGGCGTGCTGCTGGAGCCGGCGTCCGTCGTCGCCAAGGCGTGGGACGTCGTCGGGCGGGTCGGGCATCGCGAATCGTGGAAGCCCCGAACCGTCGCGGTCCTCGGGGCGGGGCCGATCGGCCTGCTCGCCGCGTTGATCGGCGTCGAGCGCGGCTACAAGGTCCACGTCGTCGACCAGGTGCAGGCGGGCCTCAAGCCGGACCTCGTGCGGGCGCTCCGCGCCGAGTACCACACCGGCGACCTCACGACTGCCGTCGACCAGCCCGACGTCGTCATCGAGTGCACGGGTGTGCCAAAGCTCGTGTTCGACGCGATCTCGGCCGTCGGCATCGGCGGCGTCGTGTGCTTGACGGGCGTCTCGCCCGTCGGCGCCGAGGTCGACCTCGACGGCGGGGCGCTTGCGCGCTCGACGGTCCTCGAGAACAAGTGCGTCGTCGGCTCCGTCAACGCGAACAAGCGCCACTACGAGGCGGCGGCAAAGGTTCTCGCCAAGGCCGACAAGGACTGGCTCTCCCGGCTCCTCACCCGGCGCGTGCCGCTCGACCGCTACGCCGAGGCGCTCGACCACCAGCCCGACGACGTGAAGGTCGTCGTCGAGATCGGCGCCGCCTAGCCGTGCCGGCGGTCACCCGCCTGGTCGCTCCGGACGTGACGGAGATCGACACGCTGCTCGGAGGCTCCGAAGGGCTGACGGCGGGCTACCTCCTCGCCGGGCCGGCCCCGGTCCTCGTCGAGACCGGCAGCAGGACATCGGTGCCGGCAGTCCTCGAAGCGCTCGACGCGCTCGGCGTCGGTCGGGAGGACCTCGCGGGCATCGCGGTGACCCACGTCCATCTCGACCACGCCGGCGGGGTCGGCGATCTCGCCGCGGCCTTTCCCGCCGCGACCGTCTACGTCCACGAGCGAGGCGCCCGCCACCTCGCCGATCCCACCCGGCTGGTCGCTTCGGCCGCACGCGTCTACGGCCCGCTCCTCGACGAGCTCTACGGCAGGCTCGAGCCGACCGAGCAGAGTCGGATCCGGGTGCTGCTCGACGGCGAGGCGATCGACGTCGGCGGCGGTCGGCGGGTCGTCGCGATCGACTCGCCCGGGCATGCCAAGCACCACCTGGGCTTCCACGACTCGACGTCTGGGCTGCTCTTCGCCGGTGACGCCGCGGGCGTGAAGCTGCCCGACGGCCCGCCGCTCCGGCCGGCAACTCCGCCCCCGGACTTCGACCTCGATCTCGCGCTCGCCTCGCTCGGGCACTTCGCCGAGCGACGACCGGCGGCGATCGCCCTCGCGCACTACGGGGTCGTCCCCGGCGATGCCCTCGAGCTGCTCGGCGAGGCGGAGATGGCGCTGCGGGCGTGGGCGGACGAGGCCAGGCGAGCATTCGCCGACGGGCGGGACATCGCCGAGGCGCTCGAGCGTCGGTTCGGTGAGGACGACGCGGCGGGCGCGGCAGCCGGTGCGGGCGGCGGCGCGGGCGGCGCGGCGGCGGCCTCGGCCGAGCGCCTTGCCGAGCGGCGCCGGAAGCTCGACGTGTTGAACGGATTCCACTCGAACGCGGCGGGCTTCCACAGGTGGCTCGAACGCGGCGGCGGCGCGGCTCCCGGGGCCGACGGCAACTCGGTTCGCCGGACGGATTGACGCTTCCGGCGCCGCAGGACCTCACGACGCTGGAAGCGCCTCCGGCGGAGGGAGTGGGATTCGAACCCACGGTG
>JAKAOD010000389.1 GCA_021823365.1 Actinomycetes bacterium
GCGCGTCGGGGCCGCGCGGGCTCGCGGGCGGCGCGCCCCCTTTCCGGGGTCCGCGCAGGAGGAGGGGGGCGAGGTCGGCGGCGAGGCGGGCGAGCCCAGCACGCTGGCGGACGTCGGGCTCGGGGAGCCACGTGTCGACCACGCCGAGCAGCCCGACCTCCAGATCCCCGGACCACGCCGGCATCACCACGCATGCGAGCGAGCGGTCCGCCGAGCCTGCCTCTGTCGAGACCTCTGCGTTCCAGAAGAGGTCGCGGCCGTGGGCGGCCGGGTGCGAGAGGCAGTTGCGCGCGAGCACCTCGATGCGCCGTGCACCGTCGTCGGGCGGCATCGCGTCGGAGACGACGGCGTGCACGACGCCTGTCATGCTCACGACGAACGCTCCGAGACCGAGGCACAGATCGACGGCGGTGCGGAGCCCCGCGTCGATCGATCCGCTCTCTACCGCTGCGTCGGTCACACCCACCACTTCCACGATGCCCAACCGAGGGCAACCGTAGTGGACTCGCTGCGTGGACCGAGGAACTGATGGGATCGGCCGCGACGTGCCGACCTCATCGGCGCCGGATCCTCGGGTCCGCGGAGGCAGGATCTTGCGCCGGAGGAAAGCCACCACCTCGCGCGCCGCCTGCCGTACAATCGTTTCGCCGAGGCGACGTAGCGGGACGATGGCGTTCGGGTATCACGCACGCCGACCATGGTCCCAAGAGGTTGCGCGTGCGTCGAGCAGAACAGGGTGGTTCCACGGGGGCGGGCGAACGGGAGCTGAGGGCCCGACGAGCCGAAGGGGCAGGGGAAGTGGTCGACTCGCCAACCATCGCGCACGGCGACACCGCCGCCGCGGCTGACACCGCCAGCGCGGCTGACATCGTCGCCGCGGCCGGCATCGTCTCCCGTGGAGGGTGGATCTCGTGGGCGTACACGCTGCTCGAGCACGTGGCCACCAGCCACCAGCTCTCCGAGGCGTGGCTGGTGGTCGATCCGGTCGCGGGAGACGGGGCGATCCCCGGTGCCGGCCCCCAAATCTTCGGGCTGGGCGGCAGGGCGGTGCCGGTCGACATGGCTCGCAGGCTCCTGCTCCGCCCTGCGGGCGTGTACGGGGAGCCGAGCATCGACCCCGCGACGAGCAGCGCCCTCGGCGCCATGTGCGGTGCCGCCTTCCGGGCGTCCCTCGCCGCGCTCCGGTCCGCGGCGGACCCCGTGACGGGCCTCCACAGCCCCCACGCGATCAGGGAAGCGACGGCCCGTGCGGCAGCCTGCGGCGGGCGTTACGGATGGTCGTCCACGTTGGTCCTGCTCACCACGTCCGGCGACGCGCCCGCAGAGGACCGCTGGCTCGGCCTCGCCTCCGCCCTTCGAGAGGCGCTCCGTGCCGGGGACGAGGCGGGAGTCACAGCGCCCGGGATCGCGCTCGCGATCCTCGGGAACGCAGGGCCCGATGCGGTCCGACCCTTCGTCGCGCGGGTGAGGGCGGCCCTCAGCGCAGGGGGCTGGGACCAGATCGACCTGCACGCGGCAGCGGCGAGGACGCCTGAGGAGTCCGTCGACCCCGAAGAGCTGCGCCGGCTCGCCGGGGACCGGCTAGCGGGCACCGGGGCCGTGGTGCCCACGCCCCCGAACGCGGCGGCGACGCTCGAGCTGGAGCTGCGGCTCCTCCCCGGGGTCGTGGCGGTCGAGATGTCCACACCCGTCGTGGTGGTGTCGAGCGCGCCCTCCGAGTCGCTCCCCGACGACGTGCTGCGGGCTGTGCGCGCCCGTCTCCCCCAGGGGTCCGTCCAGGTGCTGACGATCTCAGACGCACCCTCTGGGGTCACGCCCCCGACGGCGCCCGGCGTGCAGTCCGGCGTCGCCGTGGGCACCAACGGGGCCAACGGGACCAACGGGGACCACGCTCCTCATCAGGACGAAACGAGCGGACCGCACGCGATCTCGGCGACCGCGCCGAGGGTCGGACCCGGGGCGCTGCGCGGGGGCGCGAGGGTGTCGCTCCTCGGCGCGCACTTCGACGCCGCGCGCGGGACGAGCGAGGTGTCCCTGGCTCTGGGACCCGCGCGCGGCACCGGCCGCGCGTCCGCCGGGCCGCTGGCGGGTGGCGCCCAGGCGACGTTGCACGCGCTGGAGGCGCTGGCGATCGACGTTCCCTTCTACCTCGTGTCCGCCGAGCGCGCCCACGGCGTTCCCGGCGAGCCGGTCGTGGTGGTCCTCGCTCCGAAGCGGCCCGGAGATGCGGAGACGAGGGGGGCTGTCGAGCGCCTCGGGGTCGCGACCGGGGACAGCGACGTCGAGGCGGCGAGCCGCGCCACCCTCGGCGCGCTGAACCGCCACCTCGCACGGACCGCTGCCGCTCCGTGACGACCTTTCGCTACGGCGCGTCGTTCTTCGACCGGGCGACCGGCTTGCGCTTCGAGGCGCACCATCCGCTGAGCCGTCCGGACCGCTGGAGGGCGTACCTGAAGGGCGCGCAGCGGGAGTACGCGCGCTACGGGATCGACGAGCTCGTGGATCCTCGTGAGCTCGAGAGCGGGCTCGGCGTGTCGCTCTTCTTCGTCGGGGTCGACGCCCACGACCACGTCGTCGCCGGGCTTCGCTGCCACGGGCCCCTCGACGACGCCGCCGCGGCCCAGGCGCTCGCAGAGATGGCCTCCTCGCCGGAATGGGAGGAGCACCGCGCCAGGGTGGACGCGGTCTCTCCCTACGGCGTGGTCGAGATGAAGGGAGCATGGCGGGAGAGGAGCGGCGACGGCAGCCCCCTCGTGGGGGAGGCGATGGTCCGCTGCTGCGCGCACGCGATCGAGTGGCTCGGCGCGGAGGTGCTCCTCGCGGCCGTCGCCGACCGCATGGAACCGATCATGGCGACGGTCGGCAGCATGATGCTCGGGACGCAGTCCGCGCCGTTCCCCTCGGAGCGGTACCGCACGATCCTCACCGCCATGTGGCGGCCCCGGTACCGGGGGCACCTGGACGAGGCACAAGAGAGGCTCCTCCGAGAGGACGCCGAGCAGCTGAGCCGTTCGATCGAGCGACGTCTCACAACGGGCTGGCGCCCGATCGTCCTCGACGTCCGGTCCCGGTCGGAGCGTCAGATCCTGAACAACCTCCGGGCAGATCCCGGCATCGACGTCCTCGACGTGGTCGAGCGCCAGCGAGCAGAGCTCGGGCGTCTCGTGCCGCCGCCCGACGACACCCTCTTGGAAGAGCCGTCGCGCTCCGTCTACTTCCCTTGGCGCCGGATGGTCGTGCACATGCTGGGGCCGCGCGCCTTCGCGACCCTGCGGCTGGACCGGAACCGACACCGCATCACGCGCGAAGAGCAGGAGCGGCTCGGGCGGCAGCGGGTCGGGGTCGTCGGGTTGAGCGCCGGCCATGCCGCAGCGGTCACGCTGGCGCTCGAGGGCCTCTGCGGCGAGCTCCGCCTCGCGGACCCCGACGAGGTGGAGGTCTCGAACTTGAACCGGTTGCCGGCCGCCGTCGTCGACGTCGGCACGAACAAGGCGGTCGTCGCCGCGCGACGCGTCGCGGAGCTCGACCCGTACCTTTCCGTCCACGCGCTCACCTCCGGTGTCGACAAAGACAACCTGGACGAGTTCATCGCCGGGCTCGACGTCGTCGTCGAGGAGTGCGACGACCTCGGCATGAAGCTCCTCGTGCGCGAAGCCGCC
>JAKAOD010000390.1 GCA_021823365.1 Actinomycetes bacterium
TCGCGGAGTTGGTCGGGTTGTAGCCGGCCTGCTCGGACAAGAAGTCGTAGACCGCCTCGCAGGACTTCGCCGCGGGCGACTCCGGCACCCAGGTCGTCGCGCCCTTCACCGTCTCGACCTTGACGACGATCGACTTGAACGCCGCCGTCGCGCAGGCCTGCGAGCCCGCCTTCTGGCCGAGCGCGGTGATGTCCCAGGCCATCGGCATCGGCGTGATCTCGGAGAGCATGTTGTAGGTGTACCAGTAGGAGTTCACCGAGCTCGTGAGGCGGAGCTGGAGCTCCGTCGGGCTCTTCACGATCACGTTGGAGATGTCGTCGGGGATCGTGCCGGGCACGTAGCCGGCGTAGCCGCCCGGGTTCGTCCGGTACATGTTCAGGAAGAACGCCACGTCCTGGGCCGTCACCTGCTCGCCGTCGGACCACATGTAGTGGTTGAGGTCGATCGTGATCGTCTGGTTGCCGTTCGAGTAGACCGGCGCCTTGGCGACCGAGTACTTCAGGTTGAGCGTCGGCTGGGTCCCGGTGCCGAACCAGTACAGCGGCCGGTACATCAGGTACTGGAAGTACTGGCTGTTCGACACGCTGAAGAAGGCGAGGGGCATGTACGGGAAGATGTAGTTGGGGTTCGAGCTCGGCAGGTTGCCGTAGCTGATCGTCCCGCTCAGCGCCTTCCCGGTCTTGGCCGGCCGGGATGCGCTCGCCGCGGCGGCCGAGGCCCCGGCGGCGAGCGTGCTCGCGGCCACGAGCGCGACCCCCCCGCGCAGCCAGGACCTCCGCTTGTTGACGTCTCTCATGTCGAGTCGGCTCCTCACCCCGGGCGCTCCCCGGGCTAGCCACTGTTGCCCCCCACCGTCTGAAGGACCGACAGGCGCGACCCTTTTGGGCAAGGTGCACTGATCATAACGGTCGCATGACGACGGGTGATGTGCCGAAGGACCCTATGCAGAATCTTCGCGGCGCGCTGGGCCAATTTCCTGCGGGATCCATCGCGGCGCACCGGCTGCTCGACGGATTCCGTGGTGAGCCGGCGACGGGTTCAGCCGGACCCCGAAGCGCGTGTCGCCGAGCGGGGGGTCGTCGGCACCACGACGAGCAGCCCCGGCGCCACGGAGGGCACGGAGGGCACGGAACCGTTCACGCCGCGCCGGTCGCGGCGCGGCTGTGCAGCTCGGCGAGCTCGTGCACGCCGTTGCGCTTGCACCAGCGCCGCAGGCCGGCGAGCACGCGGGCGGGGGCGCGGGGATCGAGCAGCGTGGCCGTGCCGACCTGCACCGCGTCGGCGCCGGCGGCGAGCAGCTCCGCGGCATCCCGACCGGTGAAGACACCTCCCACCCCTGCGATCCCCGCACCGGGGCGGGCGGCCCGGCAGTCGCCGATCGCCCGTGCCGCGATCGGCCTGAGCGCCGGGCCGGAGAGGCCGCCGGAGCCGGCACCGAGGAGCCGCCTGCCCGATCCCGGCTCGATCGCCGTCCCGGGCAGGGTGTTGACGAGCGTCAGCGCCTCGGCGCCGGCGGCGAGCGCTGCGCCGGCGACCTCGACGAGCTGCTCCGTGGCCGGTGACAGCTTCGCCCAGACCGGGCGGCCGGCCGCCGCCGCCGCGGCGACGGCGGCAGTGGTCGCCTCGGCGGAGGGGGCGAACATCCCGCGCCCGCCCTCGAGGTTCGGGCAGGAGAGGTTGACCTCGACGGCGACGACACATCCCTGCGCCGCCGACAGCATCTCCGCCGCTCGTGCGTAGTCCTCGATGCTGCGCCCCCAGATGCTGGCGACGACGCTCGCCCCGGTCGCCGCCAGGGCGGGGAGGCAGTCGTCGAGCCAGGCCGGGATGCCGGGCCCCTGGAGGCCGACGCTGTTGAGCATCCCGCAGGCGACCGGGGCGACACGGGGGGAAGGGTTGCCCGGCCAGGGATGCCAGGCCAGCGACTTCACGACGACCGCCCCGAGCTCGGCGAGGTCGACGTAGGCCGAGAGCTCGGCGCCGTGCCCCGCCGTCCCGGCCGCCGTCATGACCGGGTTGCGCAGCTCGAGCGAGCCGACCTTGGTGGCGAGGTCGGCCGTCCGGCCCTGTCGCCTCACTGCTCGGGCGCTGCCGGGCCGGCCTGCGCTTGCCCGGGCGAGGTCCGGGCCTCCTCGCCGGGAGGACCACCGCCCGCGGCGCCGAGCGACGCCTGGTGCTCCTGGAGGCTCGTCACCGAGAGCCCGAGGCGTGCCCAGTCGGCGATCCCCGCCGCGGCGGCCCGCGCTGCCGCGACCGTCGTCACGATCGGGACCCGGTGCGCCGACGCCGCACGGCGGATGTAGGCGCCGTCGGCCCGCGAGCCGCGGCCACGGGGCGTGTTCACGACGAGGCGCACGCCGTCGCCGGCGATCAGCTCGACGGCGTCGGGGAGGAGCCCCCGCCCGCCCACCTCGGGCCCACCTGTGCCGGGTCCAGCCTCGCCGATCTTGGCGACCCGGGTCGCCACGGCGACGCCGTTCCCCTCGAGGAACTCCGCCGTGCCCTCCGTCGCGGCGATGGCGAACCCCAGCTCGGCAAAGGAGCGGGCCGCGAGCACGCCGAGGGGCTTGTCGCGGTCGGCGAGCGAGAACAGGACCACCCCGGACTCGGGCAGGCGGTTGCCGGCGGCGATCTGGCTCTTGGCAAAGGCGAGGCCGAACGTCGGCGCGACCCCCATGACCTCGCCGGTCGAGCGCATCTCCGGCCCGAGCAGGGCGTCGACGTCAGGGAAGCGGTCGAAGGGGAGGACGGCCTCCTTGACGCTCACGTTGCGCACCGGCACCCCTGGGGCGCCCGGCGCGTCCGGTCCGCCCGCGCCGGCGGCCGTGCCCCCGGCGACGTCCGTGCCCCCGGCGACGCCCGTGGTCGCCGTCGCCGCCGGGGCGAGCATCCCCTCGGCCCTGAGCTCGGCGAGCGTCGCGCCGAGCATCAGGCGGGCCGCCACCCTGGCGAGGGGCACCCCGGTCGCCTTCGAGACGAACGGCACGGTCCGGCTGGCGCGGGGGTTCGCCTCGATGACGAAGACCTGGCCGCTCTTCACGGCGTACTGGACGTTGATCGGCCCGAGGACCTCGAGCGCGCCGGCGATGGCGCAGGTGTAGCCCTCGAGCACCGCGACGGTCTCGACCGAGAGCGTCGGGGGCGGGATGGCGCAGGCGGAGTCGCCCGAGTGCACGCCCGCCTCCTCGACGTGCTCCATGACCCCGCCGATCAGCACCTCGCCGGTCCGGTCCCGCACGGCGTCGACGTCGACCTCGATGGCGTCCTCCAGGAACCGGTCGACGAGCACGGGCCGCTCCGCCGACAGCCCTCCCTCCCGCCCGAGCGAGCCCTTCACCTGGAGCTGCGCCATCGCCTCTTCGAGCCCCTCGCCGTCGTAGACGATCTCCATCGCCCGGCCCCCGAGCACGTAGCTCGGGCGCACGAGAACGGGGTAGCCGACGCGCTCGACGACGGCGCGCGCCTCGGCGAGGGAGTGGGCGATGCCCCCCGCCGGTTGGGGGATCTCGAGCCGCGCGCACAGCGCCGACCACCGTTCCCGGTCCTCGGCGGCGTCGATCGACTCAGGGCTCGTGCCGAGCACGAGCCCTGAGCCCAGCCTGCCGGCGAGCTTCAAAGGCGTCTGCCCGCCGAGCCCGACGATCACGCCGGCGACACC
>JAKAOD010000391.1 GCA_021823365.1 Actinomycetes bacterium
CCGCCGCCATGACCCGTTCGAGCACGCGCCGCTGGTTCGGCGAGGGACGCAGGAGCGCCGTGTGGACGACGGCGACGAGCAGCGGCTCGAGCCCGTCGACGAGCTCGAGCACCTCGTCTCCGTCCACCCCTCCGTACAGCCCGTACTCGTGCTGGAGGAGCACCGCGTCGTAGGGCGAGACCGTCGACTGCGCCTGGCGGAGCGAGGCGCTGTCGCCCTTCCGCCACCGGGCGACGACCTCCCCTCCCGACCGGCGCCTCCGCAGTTCGACGTCGTCGACCACCTGGACGACGTCGGCACGCCAGGGCGATCCCGGCGGCGCGATCGCGGCCCGCAGGTTGCAGGTGAAGGTCGCGAGCCCGCAGGCCGTCGGCGGATAGGTGCCGACGAGCACGACCGAGCCCCCGGTGCCCGACCGACCGGCGGCGCCCGCGGCAGCGCGCGTCGCGGCTCGCCGTACCGCCTGCGGGGCCTCTGCCACCTGCGCCTGTGCCGGCGCCTCTGGCCCGCACGTCCGCATGTCCCTTGTCAGCGTCTCGGGTCCGAAAGCGACCATTTGCTAGCACACTGTCGGCAACTTCTGCGACCCGCCAGGGTCGAAGGTCACGTCGAGGTTCGCCGCGAAGGCTAGTGCCGGCGTAGCCGACACGCCACGGGCAGGCGGGCGGCGAGCCTCTCGGGCCGGTAGCCTCGGCCCGCCGGAATCGGGATGGAGGGTCTGTGGCAGAGCTGCGGGTCGAGGGCGACGAGCTCGTCGTGGCGCTCACTGCGATGGAGAAGGTCGAGGCGGTGCACGGCGACGTACGCGTGCCGGTCTCGGCCGTGGTCTCGGTCGACGTGCTCGACGACGCCCTGGGCGCCGTCCACGGCATGAAGGCGGTCTACGCAGGCGTGCCGGGGTACATGGCCGTCGGCACCTTCCGCGGAGTGAACAGGCAGTTCGCCGTGGTGCACCACGACCACCGCCGCGGCGTGCGCGTCAACCTCGACGGGGCGCACCTCGACGAGATCGTTGTGAGCTGCGAGGATCCCGAAGAGGTCGTCGCCGAGCTCGGCCTGCCGCATTGAGCGGCGCGAGGGCGTTGCCAGGTGCGTGCAGCCTGAAGGCTGTTGTGCCGGTGCCCGAGCCGGCCCCGGTGCGGGCGCCTGCCCCGGAGTCGGAGCCTGCCCCGGAGTCGGAGCCTGCCCCGGTGCGGGTGCCGGCCTCGGTGACGGCGAGCCGGGAGGTGGTGGCGAGGTGGAGCTGAGCGCGGTGGCCCTCGAGCGGATCGAGGGCCTGAACGTGATCGTCGGCCAGGCGCATTTCATCAAGACGGTCGAGGACGTCCACGAGGCGCTCGCCGGATCGAGCCCGAGCCTGCGCTTCGGCGTCGCCTTCTGCGAGGCGTCCGGCCCCTGCCTCATCCGCCGCTCGGGCAACGACCCCGAGCTGGTCGAGCTCGCCGTGCGCAACGCCGAGGCGATCGGGGCAGGCCACGTCTTCGTCGTGCTGCTCCGCGAGGGCTTCCCGGTGAACGTGATGAACGCCCTGCGGCAGGTGCCCGAAGTGTGCACGATCTTCTGCGCGACGGCGAACCCCGTCGAGGTCGTCGTGGCGGAGACGGAGCTCGGTCGTGGCGTCCTCGGCGTCGTTGACGGGCTGCCACCTGCCGGCGTCGAGACCGACGCCGACGAGGCAGACCGCAAGGCGCTCCTGCGCCAGCTCGGCTACAAGCTCTGATCGGGCGACGGAGCGGCGCTCACCCGAGCTGGCGGAGGACCGGCTGGGCGATCTTCTCGGCCAGCCACGACGCCGGGGACTTCCCCGCCAGCGAGGGCGCGAGCGGGTTGGCGAAGACGACGTGGGTCGCCCCGGCGGCAACGAAGGCGAGGACGCGATCCCGTGCCCGTGATGCGTCGTCACCGTCGACTGGCTGCTGGACGCATCGGGCGACGGTCGCAGGGTCTCGCCCGATCGCAGCGCAGCGCTCGTCGAGCGCGCCGCCCATCCGGACGAGCTCCTCGGGGGTCCGGGCGGGGCAGCCCCAGACGTCGGCCTGTTCGGCCACGACCCTGAGGGCGTCACGCTGCGCGCCGGCGCGCACCAGCACGGGCGGTGCCGGGCGCTGGAGGGGCTTCGGCTCGCACATGGCGCCGCGCAGGCGGTAGATGCGGCCGTCGAAGTCGAACGGTTCGGTCTCGGACCACATCAGCCGGGCGACGGCGAGCGCTTCTGCGAGCGCCGTCACGGCGTCGGCGGCTGCGTCGGCATTGGCGTCGGCGGCTGCCTCGGCCGCGTCGGCGTCGGCATTGGCGTCGGCGGCTGCGGCACCGTTCGCGGCAGCCTCGACGTCACGGCGCTCTTCCCCGCCGACGGCGCTTCGCTCTCCCCCGCCGCCCGCCGCAGCCTGGCCGCTCCCGGCTCCGATGCCGAAGACCAGCCTGCCGCCCGAGAGGACGTCGACCGTCGCGGCGAGCTTGGCGAGAACCGCGGGCGGGCGAAGCCGGTTGTCGGTGGCCATCACCCCCAGGCGGATCCGGGTTGTCTGCGCGGCGAGGGCTCCGAGCAGAGTCCACGCCTCAAGCGCCCTGCCCTGCACGTCGCCGGGGGAGCAGCCGCGGACGCCGAGGAGGGAGCCGCCTGGCATGGCTTGCAGGGAGCACCGGGCGCCAGTGCTCCGGGAGCCGGCGGGGACGCTCCGGGAGCCGGCGCCAGCGCTCCGGGAGCCGCCGGGGACGCCGGCGCCCAGTGGGGGCACGTGGTCGGACAGCCAGGCGTGCTCGAACACCGGCAGCGTGTCGACCTCCTTCCACAGCGCCAAGATCTCGGCGTAGCTGAGGCAGACCTGGCTCGTCTTGATCCCGAAGCTGACGCGGGCGCCGGCGCTCACGGCACGTTGCGGTCGAGCTCCTCGAGCCAGGCGCGTGCCGAGGCGTCGCTCGGCGCGCGCCAGTCTCCCCGCGGCGAGAGGGACCCCCCGGAGCCGACCTTCGGGCCGTTCGGCGACGCCGAGCGCTTGAACTGGCTGATCTCGACGAAGCGCCGCAGGAACTCCGCGAGCCATCGCTTGATCGTCGCGAGGTCGTACACGCGCCGCTCCTCGGGGGCGAGCAGGTCCGGCCAGCTGCCGACGCCGGCGTCGCCCCAGGCCGCCAGGGCGAGGTAGGCGATGCGGCTCGGGCGGTAGCCGTAGCGCAGCGCGTGGTAGAGGAAGAAGTCGACGAGCTCGTACGGCCCGACGACGTCCTCGGAGCGCTGGGCCGGTTGCGCGCCGGCCGCGGGCGGCGCGCCGCCCGCCCCGGTGGCGGCGCTTTCGTCGGACCCCACGAGGGCGGTGGCTGCTGCCGCCGCCTCTGCCGCCGCCTCTGCCGCCGCCTCTGCCGGTACGAGCTCGGGCGAGATCTCCGTCGCGAGGATCGAGCGCAGCGCCTCGCCGGCCTCCTGCCCGAGCTCGCCCGTCTCGGCGAGCCAGGCGATCAGGTAGCGGACCAGGGTCTTCGGCACCGACGCATTGACGTTGTAGTGCGACATCTGGTCGCCCACGCCGTAGGTGCACCACCCGAGGGCGAGCTCGCTCAGGTCGCCCGTGCCGACGACGAGCGCGCCGCGCTGGTTGGCGAGGCGGAACAGGTGCGAGGTCCGCTCGCCCGCCTGGACGTTCTCGTAC
>JAKAOD010000392.1 GCA_021823365.1 Actinomycetes bacterium
TTCCGATCTGCCGGGGCAGAGGCCGCGGTAGGTGATCTCCACCCCGGTGACGAGGTAGCCACCCCTCGCGTCCTCGGCGACTTGTGGGAGAGCTGTCGTGCGGGGCACGTCTCGGATGGCGTGGCACCGCTCGCAGACGAGGTGGTCGTGGTGTGCGGTGACGTACGGGTCGTAGCGCCTGGGGCCGTCGACCACGTCGACGACCCCGACCTCGCCCATGGCGACGAGCTCGTTCAAGGTGTTGTAGACGGTGGCCCTGCTGATCTCGGGGAGCCGGGTCCGTGCGAGCTCGTGGACCTCCTCGGCGGTCAGGTGGACGTGGTCGCCAACGAGCACCTCGGCGACGGCGCGGCGCTGGGCGCTGAGTCGCCAGTCACGGCCGCGGAGCCGCGAGAGCAGGTCCGGCGCGGTCATCGTGTGAGATTACCTCTTGACCTGGTCACAATCCTGTATTAGAAGAAGTCTAACTTCGGAAGAAGCCTACAGACTGACAGACTGAGCATGCACGACCAGGAGGTCCCGGAGATGCCCGACAGCGATTGCCCGGTCAGCAGGGTCCGCCGGCCCACGACGATCGAGGACTGGTGGCCGGATCGTCTGGACGTGAACGTCCTGCACGCCCATCCCACCCAGTCCAACCCGCTCGGGGCGGACTTCGACTACGCGATCGAGGTGGAGGGCCTCGACGTCGAGGCGCTGCGGCGCGACCTCGTCGAGCTCATGACGAGTTCGCAGGAGTGGTGGCCGGCGGACTACGGCCACTACGGCCCGCTGTTCATCCGCATGGCTTGGCACGCGGCGGGCACCTACCGCATCACCGACGGACGCGGCGGCGGCGGGACCGGGTCGCAGCGGTTCGCCCCGCTCAACAGCTGGCCCGACAACGCCAGCCTCGACAAGGCACGCCGGCTGCTCCTGCCCGTCAAGCAGAAGTACGGGCGCAGGCTCTCGTGGGCCGACCTCATCATGTTCGCCGGGAACTGCGCCGTCGAGGCGATGGGACTGCGGACCTTCGGGTTCGGGTTCGGGCGCCCCGACATCTGGGAGCCGGACGACATCGACTGGGGTGCCGAGCACACCTGGCTGGGCGACGAGCGCCACGCCGACGCCGGGGAGATGGTCGGCCCCTACGCCGCCGACCACATGGGGCTCATCTACGTCAACCCCGAGGGGCCGGGCGGGAACCCCGACCCGCTGCTCGCCGCCACGTACATCCGCCAGAGCTTCGCCCGGATGGCCATGGACGACGAGGAGACCGTTGCGCTCATCGTGGGTGGTCACACCTTCGGCAAGACCCACGGCGCGGTCACCGCCGAGCACATCGGGCCTGAGCCCGAAGCGGCCCCGCTCGAGCAGCAGGGACTCGGATGGCGGAACGACGTCGGCACCGGGAACGGGCCCGACGCCTGGACGAGCGGGCTCGAGGGCGCGTGGACCGCGAACCCTACGGTGTGGGACAACGGGTTCCTGGACAACCTGTTCACCTACGACTGGGAGCTCACGACGAGCCCAGGGGGGGCGAAGCAGTGGACGCCGAAGAACCCCGAGGCGCAGGGGACGGTGCCCGACGCGTACGACGCGAGCAGGCGCCACGCACCGATGATGCTGACGACCGACCTCGCGCTCAAGGTCGACCCCGTCTACGAGCCGATCGCCCGGCGCTTCCACGAGTATCCCGGCCAGCTCGCCGAGGTCTTCGCGAAGGCCTGGTTCAAGCTGCTGCACCGCGACATGGGACCCGTCTCCCGTTACCGCGGCCCGCTCGTGCCCGCGCCCCAGCTGTGGCAGGATCCCGTCCCGCCGGTCGACCACGAGCTCATCGACGACCTCGACGTCGCGTTCTTGAAGGAGACGATCCTCGCTGCCGGGCTCTCCGTGTCCCAGTTGGTGCTGGCGGCATGGGCGGCGGCGGCGAGCTTCCGGGGCACCGACAAGCGCGGCGGCGCCAATGGCGGCCGGGTCCGCCTGGAGCCCCAATGCCGCTGGGAGGCGAACGACCCCGCGGAGCTCGCAACGGTGCTCTCGGTGCTCGAGCAGGTCCGGCGGGACTTCAACGCCACGCAGTCGAGCCGCAAGTCGGTCTCTGTCGCCGACCTGGTCGTCCTGGGAGGCTGCGCCGCAGTCGAGCGGGCGGCGAGGGACGCCGGCTTCGACGTCACCGTCCCCTTCTCGCCCGGGCGCACCGACGCGTCGCAGGACCAGACCGACGTGGCGTCATTCGGGGTGCTCGAGCCGCGTGCCGACGGCTTTCGCAACTACCTCCGGGACGGGGAGAAGCTGGCTCCGGAGAAGTTGCTCGTGGAGCGCGCGCTGCTCCTGACGCTGACCGCCCCCGAGATGACCGTGCTCCTCGGAGGGATGCGGGCGCTCGGCGCCAACGCCGGCGGGTCCCGCCACGGGGTGCTGACGCACCGGCCCGGGGTCCTCACGAACGACTTCTTCGTGAACCTGCTCGACATGGCGACCGTGTGGGAGCCGTCGACCACGGCCGAGCACGTCTACGAGGGCAAGGACCGCTCCAGCGGCGAGCTCAGATGGACCGCGACGGCCGTCGACCTCGTGCTCGGCGCGCACTCCCAGCTCCGCGCCATCGCCGAGGTCTACGGGAGCGCCGACGCCCAGGAGAAGTTCGTGAGCGACTTCGTGGCCGCGTGGAACAAGGTGATGAACCTCGACCGGTTCGACCTCGCCCGAAGGTCCCTTTCCTGAAGGTCCCTACCAGCCCCCACCCGAGCCACTGGAGCCGCTCGAGCCACTGGAGCCGCTCGAGCCACTGGAGCTGCTCGAACCACTGGAGCTGCTCGTGCCCCCGTAGCCCCCGTAGCCGCTCCTCGAGGTGGTCGTCGTCGTCGTAGCGGGCTTGACCGGCGCGCCGGTGCTGCGGAGCGCGAACCAGGTGCCACCGAGCGCCTTGATCCCGACACCGTTGGCCTGACCCGCGGCGCTGTCACCCGAGAACAGGTACAAGAGGTGCCCGTGGTAGGTCACCTGCAGCGAGGCACCCCGCTTCGCGTCCCCGAGCTCCTTGCCGACGACGCCCGCTCCTGCCTTCGGCTTCCCATGGGTGAGGAGCGGCGGCCAGACGCGCAGGCACTTCCCCGTGCACTTGAGCGACTTCACGGTCTCCGCGCTGTTGTAGTACAGCGTCCTGCCTGCAGCGTCTGCCAAGAGCGCTCCGTACTTCTTCGTCTTCTCGATCTTGACCAGTGCGACGCGGGACTGGACGCGGTGCTTGTGCGCCGCCGCGCCGGCGAGAGCGGGCGCGGCCGTGGCCGCCGCGAGCGTGAGGCAGCACGCTGCCGTGGCCACGCCGGCGAGCCTCCGGCGAGATGAGAGCTGGTCCATATGCGGCCCCTCCTTCTGGTCGAGGTGCGTTGCGTTGCTTGTCGGGAAAGATTACGAGTGCTCAGCTTCTGGCGGACGTCGCCCCGCTCGGTACGGACCGGGCCCTGGCCGTCCTGACGGCCTCGTCGCCCCGCGACCCCCGGAGCCTCTGTTGTCCCTGCGACCCCTGCGACCCCTGCGACCCCTGCGGGGGCTCGCCCTCGTGGGCGCTGCGCCAGGAGACCTCCATGCGCGCCCCGCCGCCGGGCGCGTCCCCGACGGCCCAGGTGCCACCGGTCATCTGGACGACCG
>JAKAOD010000008.1 GCA_021823365.1 Actinomycetes bacterium
TTCCGCTCGCCGGCGGCGGCGCCGGGGCTGACCGCTGGGCCTGCGGCGGGTGAGGGGATCGCACCGCTCCGCCAGCGACGCCGGGGTGCGCCCCGGCCTTCGTCGCCTCGCCGGCGGCGTCGTGGGCGTCGTCGGCCTCCTCGCCATCTGGGAGCTCGTCGCCTACACGGCGTTCACCCGAAGCCACCTCGTGCCGCCGCCGCAGGAGGTGCTCGTGACGATCTTCCACGACCCCGGCTTCGAGATGTGGCCGAACCTGCTCTCGACGCTCGAGGAGGCAGCACTCGGCTTCCTTTGGGGCAACCTCGCGGCGATCGCCCTCGCGCTCGCCTTCGTCCAGCTGCCCATCCTCGAAAAGGCGCTCCTCCGGGTCGTCCTCGCCACCTATTGCATGCCGATCATCGCCATCGGCCCCGTGCTCGAGATCGTCCTCTCCGGCAACGCCCCCCAGAGCACGCTCGCCGCGCTGTCGGTCGTCTTCACGACGCTCATCGCCTGCTTGCTCGGCCTGCGCAGCGCCGATCCGGCGAGCCTCGATCTCGTGCGCGTCTACGGCGGAGGTCGCTGGCGCCAGCTCGTGAAGGTCCGCATCCGCGCCGCCCTCCCGGCTGCCTTCGCCGGGTTCGCGATCTCCGGGCCGGCAGCCGTGCTCGGTGCGATCGTCGGCGAGTACCTCGGCGCCTCCCAGGGGCTCGGCGTGGCGCTCATCTCGGCGAACGAGGACCTCGACGCGCGCCGGGCCTTCGCCATCGCCGCCGTCGCGACGGCGCTCGCCGGGGTGGCCTACGTCGCGGTGTCCGCTGTCGGCCGCCTGCTCACGCCCTGGGCGCCGCGACACCAGGAGGCGGGGTGAGCCGGGCAGCCACCGGGCTCGTGCGGCTCGCCCGCACGCTCGGGGTCTCGGCGCTCACGCTGGGGGTGCTGTGCGGGGTCTGGCAGGGGGCGATCACCGTGTTCCACCTGAGCCCGTTCGTCGCAAAGGGCCCCGGCGCCGTGTACGACTTCCTCGTGACGAGCCCCGACGCCTCCTCGGCACGCTCGCAGCTGCTGTCCGCTCTCGGCGTCACGGTGCGTGACGCCGGCCTCGGCTACGTGGCGGGGACCGCAGCGGCGCTCGCCGTCGCGTTCGGCGTCGCCTACCGCCGCTCGGTCGCCCAGACGGTCATGCCGGTGGCGATCGCCCTGCGCTCCGTGCCGCTCGTCGCGATGGTCCCGATCCTCACGCTCGTGCTCGGGCAGGGCCTGCTGTCGGTGACGGTGATCGCGGGAATCGTGACGTTCTTCCCGACGCTCGTCAACGTCGCCGAGGCGCTCCGGACCGCTCCGGCAATGGCGTCCGACCTCCTTGCCGCCTACGGAGCGAGCGACCTCGACATCCTGAGAAAGGCGCGCCTCCCCTACGCCCTCCCCGCGGTGTTCGCGTCGGCACGCATCGCCGCCCCGGGGGCGATGCTCGGCGCCATCCTCGCCGAGTGGCTCGGGACCGGCCAGGGTCTCGGCGACCTGATGGTCACCTCGTCCTCGACGGCCGACTACTCGATGCTCTGGTCTGCGGTCGTGCTCATCACGACCGTCTCGATCCTCGTCTACAACGCCGTGAGCGCAGTCGAGCGACCGGTCGTCGCGCGCCTCGGGGTGGGCGCGGGATAGGGCTCGGGGCCCGGCGAGGGCTCAGGGTCGCGTCAGGGACTCGACGCGACCTGGGCGCTCCCCGAGCTCCGGCCGATCCGGATGCGTCACGGCCTCGTCCCCATCGGCGATGCTGTGCGCATGCCGGTCGCCGCGCTGCTCGTCGAGCTCCACCTCGGCGAGTGCGGCTCGTTGAAGGAGAAGCGGGCGGTCGTCCAGCACCTGCTCGCGACGTCGCGTCGCCGCTTCGGTGTCGCCGCTTCGGAGGTCGAGCACCACGACCTCCGGCAGCGCGCCCGCCTCGGCTTCGCTGCCGTCGGCAGCGAAGCCGCCCATGTCGAGGACGTCCTCGACAGCGTGGAGCGCTTCGTGTGGTCGCATCCCGAGATCGACGTGCTCGGCGCCTCGCGCCACTGGCTCGACCTCGACGAGTGACGTGCGCTCTCCATCTGGGCAGCTGATGCACCGCATGTCAGGGGCTCGGCGGCGCCTCCCCGGCAACCCTGCCCTCGCCCAGGCGCTCTGGTCCCTTGCACGCGGCATGGTCGCCCTCGAGCTCGACGGCCGCTTCCCCCGCCTTGTCGACGAGCCGATCCTCTGGGAGGAATCATCCACGAGCTTGGACTTGTCTCCTGAGCTGGGCGCATCGATTGTCGACCCCGGCACGTTCGCGCTCGCTGACCCCGGGCTCGTCGCCCTGGCTCGTGCCGCGGGCGAGTCGCTAGTCTCGACCCATGCTTGAAGACGAGGTGAGAGCGCTCGCCGAGGGGAAGAACTTCGCAGCGCTGACGACACTGCTGCCGTCCGGCCAGCCGCAGACCCAGATCATGTGGGTCGACGCCGACGCCGACCACGTGCTCATCAACACGGAGGTCCACCGCCAGAAGTTCAAGAACGTCTCGCGCGATCCCCGCGTGACCGTCACGATCTTCGCCGCCGGGAACCCCTACTCCTACGCAGAGATCCGCGGGCGCGTCGTCGAGGTCGTGCGCGGCGAGGAGGCGCGTGCCCACATCGATCGCGTGAGCGAGAAGTACACCGGCAAGCCGTACGCCAGTCAGATCCAGAGCGAGCGCGTGCTCCTGCGGATTGCACCTGAGCGCCAGCTCGTGCGCTGAGATCCGTCGAACACCTCCCGCGGCCGCCCCGGGCGCCGAGATCCCCGGGGTCGGGGGAGATGATGAAGTGCCCTGCCTGTGGGGCGGGGCGCCGCCCGGCTGCCGCGGCCCCTTAGGAGCGCTTGCGGCGGCGCTCAGGGAGCGGCCGGATCTCGCCGGAGCCGCGGACGACCAGCGTCGTCGCCACCACCCGCGTGCTCGGAGGTGAGTCGTCGCCCGCGAGGCGCCCGAAGAGCAGGTCCGCCGCGAGCCGCCCGAGCCCGGCGGTGTCCTGGGCGACGACGGAGATCCCGGGCTCGAGCATGTCCGCGAGGTCGAAGTCGTCGAAGCCGACGAGCGCCACAGTCCTTGCGAGACCGAGCCGGTGCAGTGCCTTCGCCGTCCCGATCGTGACGACGTTCCGGCTGCTGAACAGGGCGGTGGGCGGCTCGGGCTGGCCGAGCATCAGCTCCGCCCCCGCGCCCGCCTGGTCGATCGTGCGAAGCCCGTGGGCGACGAGGCGGCTGTCCGGCGTGATCCCGTGCCGCTCGATGGCGCGCTCGAAGCCCGCGAACCGTTCGGCCGCCGTGGCGATCGAGAGGCTGTCGCCGAGGTAGCCGATTCGCCGGTGACCGCGCTCCAGGAGGTGGGCGACGGCCGCCATCGCGCCCCCACGGTGGTCGGACACGACCGCGTCGGCGGCGAACAGCCGGGGCTCGCGGTCGAGAAACACGATCTTCGTGCCGAGCCGGCTCTCGGACAAGAGATAGCTCTGGTCCTGCCCGGCCGGGGCGATGATCAGGCCGTCGACCTGGCGGTCGATGAGGGCGCGAGCGAGGTGTCGCTCGCGCTCCGGATCCTCGTCCAAGCTGCCGATGAGGACCTGCACCCCGCGGTCCCTGGACTGGTCTTCCACGGCCCGGAGCAGCGCGGCCGAGAACGGGTTGGAGACGTCCTCCAGCAGGAGGCCGATCGTGGCGCTCCGGCCGGGCCCCCGGCGCAGGCTGCTCGCCGTGAGATTCGGGCGGTAGCCGAGCATGTCGGCGGCCTTGCGCACGCGCCCGACGAGCTCGGCGTCGACGGTCGACACGCCGTTCATCACGCGCGAGACCGTCTTGATGGCGACCCCCGCGAGCGCCGCGACGTCTCGCATCGTCGGCCGGGCCGGCGGCGGCCCTTCGCCGGGCGCTCTTTGAGACATCGATATCCTGTCTCCCCTCCGGGCGATCGTGGCTCCGGCCTGGTCGAGCAGCCAGGCCGCGATCGCCTGTCGGCGGGCCCTCTGCCTCTGTCATATTAAACGGCATACCTGCCCTGCTGTCCACTGGACCCGAGTGCCGGTTGACAGCCGAGAGCGTCGCCGTTACTCTCCAGACAACGATGTCTCAGACCCGCCGGGTCGTCGACAAAGGAGACGGAGATGAAGCAAGAATGGGGGGCGGGCTTCCGCCGCAGGGGAGCCGCGGTCGGCGCGGGACTCGCGCTCGCCGGGATGCTGGCCGCGGCGGGGACGCCGGCGGTGGCCTCGGCCTCGACCACGGAGCCGCACGGCGGTCACAGGCTCGTCATCGCTTACAACATGGGGGCCGAGGCAGATCCGTTCTTCATCGCGATGAACGTCGGCGCCGCAGCTGAAGCCAAGAAGCTCGGCGTGACCCTCGACTGGCAGGGCGACCCGTCGGTGTACTCGCCGTCGACGCAGATCCCCATCGTCCAAGAGATGCTCGCCGAGCACCCGGACGGACTGGTCATCGCGCCGACCGATCCCAACGCGCTGCAACCGATCGTCAACCAGGCCATCGCCGAGGGCATCCCGGTCTCCTGCGTGGACACCCACGTCACGAACCTGTCGAAGGTGCTGACGTACGTCACCGGGAACAACACCCAGGGCGGCGCGGCGGCTGCTGACGCGATGGCGAAGGCGATGCACTACACCGCCGGAAAGACCTATCAGGTCGTGGTCGGCATGACGTCGCCCACGACGACGACGAACGTCGCTCGCCTCGCCGGGTTCAAGGCCGAGATCGCCAAGAAGTACCCCGGCGTCAAGATCGTGTCCGAGGCGTACTCGGAGTCCCAGCCGGCGGTCGCGAACACCAACGTGAACAACTGGCTCACGAAGTACCCGCACCTGGCCGGGATCTTCGCCATCGACGGCACGAACGCGACGGGCGCGTCGGCCGCCATCCAGGCGCACGACCTCGTCGGGAAGGTCGCGCTCGTCGGCTACGACGCCTACGCCAACGACGTCGCCCTGCTCCAGCAGGGTGTCTTCGCGGCGCTTATCGCCCAGCAGCCGACGATGGAGGGAATGCTCGAGATCAAGTACATGGTCCAGTACCTCCGGACCCACAGCAGGAAAGGCATCCCGCACGAGGTGACCCTGCCGAACATCGTGCTCACGCCGCACACCTCCGCGGCGGTGCTCGCGAAGTACACCTACCCGACGGCCTAGCAGCGGCCCAGTGGGACGGCGGGCCGCTTCGGCGGCCCGCCGTCCCGCGTCGCTTACCATCGGCGTCGGTCGCGGCCGCCTGCGGCTGCCAAGAGGGGGACACGTGGTCACCAGCACCGGAGCGGTCGCACCGGCCGGGCGCAGGCCCGGAGGGACGGCCCGCTCGATTGCTCGCTCGCTCCTGAGCAACCAGCAGTTCATGCTGCTCGTCGCGCTCGCCGCGCTCGTCGCCTACTTCACCGCCCGGGCACCGGTCTTCCTCTCGAGCGGCGAGCTCGCGAACATCCTCACGGACTTCTGCTCGCTGATCCTCCTCGGTATCGGCGAGACGTACGTGATCGCGTCCGGCGGGATCGACCTGTCGGTCGGCTCCGCGGCAAGTCTTTCAGGCGTCGTCGGTGCCTTCGCGATGCGCAGCCTGCTCGGAAGTCGCCAGAGCGAGGCGCTCGTCCTGTTCGTCGGCGCGCTCGTCTGCGTGGGCATCGGACTCGCCATCGGTCTGACCAACGCCGCCCTGATCAACTGGGCGCGCCTCGTGCCCTTCGTCGCGACGCTCGCGATGCTCGGCGGCGCCGCCGGATTGGCGATCGTGATCTCCAACGGCGAGCCGATCGGGCTCGATCCCCGGGCGATCTCCCTCACAACCGCAAGGCTCGGGCCGTTCTCTTACCCCTCGCTCGTCGTGATCGCCATCATCGCCGCATGCTGGCTGTCGCTCCACTTCACGCGTTACGGCCGCTACACGTTCGCGATCGGCTCGAACGAGTTCGCGGCACGCGCCGCCGGCATCGACGTGCGCAAGCACGCGACGTCGGTGTACGCCCTGTCTGGCGCGCTCGCCGGCCTTACCGGCATGTTCCTCTACATGCGGCTGGGATCGGGTGCGCCGACCGCCGGGCTCAACGACGAGCTGCAGGCGATCGCTGCCGTCGTCATCGGCGGCGCGAGCCTCTACGGCGGCGTCGCCCGCATGTCCGGCACGGTGCTCGGCACGCTCATCATCACCACGGTGACGAGCGGCCTGATCATCAGCAACGTCCAGGCGAACTGGGACCAGGTCGCCGTCGCGCTGCTGATCGCCGTCGCCGCCGCGACGCAGGCCCTGCGACCGGCGAGAAAGGGGTGAGCATCGTGGGCGGTGCCGTGCTCTACGAGGCCGTGAGGGTCTCCAAGTCCTACGGCAGCGTCGAGGCGCTCCTCGACGTCGACTTCGCGTTGCACGCCGGCGAGGTGGTGGGACTGGTCGGCGACAACGGCGCCGGCAAGTCGACGCTCGTGAAGGTGCTCTCCGGCGTGCACGCCCCGGACTCCGGAACGCTCGTCCTGGAGGGCGTCGAGCGTCGCTGGAGCTCGCCGCACGAGGCCCTCGCCGCCGAGATCGAGACGCTCTACCAGGACGCCGGCCTCGCGCCGCACCTCTCGATCGGCGCGAACGTCTTCCTCGGACGCGAGATCCTCCGGCCGGGGCTCCTCGGGAGGCTCGGCTTCATGGCACAGCGCCGGATGGACAAGGCCGCCTTGCACGAGCTCGCGCAGGTGGGGATCGAGATCCAGGGGGACCGCCGGACGGTCGCCGACCTGTCCGGCGGCCAGCGGCAAGCCGTCGCGATCGGCCGCGCCGTCGCCTGGGCGCGAAAGGTCCTCCTGCTCGACGAGCCGACCAATCACCTCGGGGCGCGCCAGGCACTCGAGGTGCTCGAGGTCATTCGCAAGGCTCGGGACCGCGGGCTCGGCGTCGTCTTCATCTCGCATACCCTCCCCCACGTCCTCCAGGTATGCGATCGGATCGTCGTCCTCCGCCTCGGCCGGGTCGTCCGCGACGCGCCCACGTCGGTGTTCGACGCCGAGAGCCTCCTCGGCACGATCACGGGCCTGCTCGAGGCCTCCTGAGAGGACGACGCTCCTCCCGATCCCGCCCCTCAGACCTCCTGCAGACGCGTGGCGATCTCGCGGTGCCGTCGCAGCGCGTCCTCGAGGACCGGGCTGGTGATCCTTCCGTCTTCGACGACCGGCCGGCCCGCGACGACGGTGTGGTGCGCGCGCACCGGGCCGCAGCGCAAGAGCGCCTCGACCGGGTCGCTCAGCGCCCCGGCGAACGCGGGCCCGTCGAGCCGCCAGCAGACGAGGTCGCCGGCTGCCCCGGGCGCGATCACGCCGAGCTCGCCGCTCCTTCCGAGGCACGCCGCGGAGCCGACGGTCGCCATCTCGAGCGCCTCTCGCGCGCCCGTCGACGCAGCGCCCGAGCGCAGGCGGGCGAGGAGCATCGCCGTGCGCGCCTCGAGCCAGAGCGACGCGGCGTCGGTCGAGGACGAGCCGTCGCAGCCGATCCCGACGGGCGCCCCGGCTGCCCGCAGCTCGGCGACGGGCGCGAGGCCGGCGCCGAGGAGGAGGTTCGAGCTCGGGCAATGGGCGACGCCCACGCCGGCGCGACCGAGGCGGGCGATCTCCTCGCCGTTCGGGTGGATGCAGTGGGCGACCCAGCACCGGTCGGTCAGCCACCCGACGTCGGCGAGCAGCTCGACCGGGCGGCAGCCGTAGGCCTGGAGGCAGTAGGCGTCCTCGGCGGGATCCTCGGCAAGGTGCGTATGGAGACGGACGTCGAGGCGGCGGGCGAGCTCCGCGGTCTCGACCATCAGCCGGCGGCTCACGGAGAACGGCGAGCAGGGGGCGAGGGCGACACGCACCATGGCGCCGAGAGAGCGGTCGTGGTGGATCCGTACCGCCGCCTCACTCGCCTGCAGGATCGTGTCCTCGTCCTCGCACACCGACTCCGGCGGCAGCCCGCCGTCCCGCTCGGAGCGGCTCATCGATCCTCGCGTCGGGTGGAAGCGCAGGCCGATCTCGCGGGCCGCGGCGATCTCGGCGCCGAGGAGGTCGCCCGATCCGGCCGGATGGACGTAGAGGTGGTCGGTCGTCGTCGTGCACCCGCCGAGGGCGAGCTCGGCGAGGCCGACGAGGGTCGAGACGTAGACGGCCTCTTCGTCGAGCAAGGCCCAGCGCGGATAGAGCGCCCGGAGCCAGTCGAACAGTCCCGAGCGCGCCGCCGGCGCGAAGGAGCGCGTGAGGTTCTGGTAGATGTGGTGGTGCGCGTTCACGAGCCCGGGCGTGACGAGGCAGCCGTCGGCGCGGAGCGTCCGGCGGGCGGGCGGGGCCCCTGGGCCCGTCCCGAGCCCGACGACGAGCCCGCCGTCCATCGCGACCCATCCGCTGCGGAGCTCGCCCCGCTCGTCCATCGTCGCGACGAGCTCGGCTCCGGCGACGAGGAGGTCGACGGCCCGGCCGGCGCCGTCGGGCGGGGGCGGCGGCGGAGCCACGGCGCGACCCTAACAGCGCCGGGCAGGCTCGCCCGCCTTCCCGCCCAGGTCGCGGCGGCGCGAGCGGGGCGACAAGCCGCCGGGCGTGTGCGCCGAGCGACACGCGGCAGAGGCTCCGTAACGTGCCGTTCACCTCCGCGAAACCTTCGAGTCACCGGTCGCCGTTAGCGTCACGCCATGAACGAACCCGAGCATCTCCTGCAGACCCCGATCAGCCGTCGCAGCCTGCTCTCCGGCGGCCTGAAGCTGGCCGGCGGCGTCGCCCTCGCGGGTGGGATCGGCTCGCTCGGCGAGACGCTTCTCTCGGGGGCGGGCTCCGCGGGAGCCTCGTCGCCGGCATCGATCTCGTTCCAGCTCGGCTGGCTCACCAACACCGAGTTCGCCGGGAGCTACCTCGCCGCCGCCAGGGGCTACTACGCCAAGGCCGGTCTCGACGTGACGATCCTCCCCGGTGAGGGCGTCGACGTCGAGGGGGTCGTCGGCTCGGGGAAGGCGACCGTCGGCGACTCCAATGCCGACACCTGCTCGGCGGCCGTCGCCCAGGGCGCCGATCTGAAGATCATCGCCGCCAAGTACCAGAGGAACCCCTTCTGCATCATCAGCTCGGCGAAGAAGCCGATCAAGGCGCCGAAGGAGCTGGCAGGCAAGCGCGTCGGCGTCAACGCCTACAACTTCACCCCGTGGGTGACCTTCCTCGCCGCCAACGGCATCCCGAGATCCAAGGTGATCACGGTCAACGAGGGCTACACCTCCGGCCCCGAGGCGCTCGCCGCGGGGCGCGTCGACGCGTGGTTGGGCTTCGTCACGAACGAGGTGGGCGTCCTCGAGCTCTCCGGCTTCCCGGTCCACAACTTCCTCCTCGCGGACTTCGGCTACGAGGTCTATGCCGACGTCTACGAGACGACCTCGGCGGCGATCGCCAGTCACAAGGAAGAGCTCGTCGAGTTCCTCCGGGCCGAGCGCGAAGGCTGGTCGGCCGACATCGCCGACCCCAAGGCCGGCCTCGACCTCACCATCTCTCGCTACGGCAAGAAGCTCGGCCTCTCGGTCAAGCAGCAGGGCCTCGAGAACACGGCCCAGCTGCCCCTCATCAAGACGCCGTACACAGAGAAGGCAGGGCTGTTCGCGATGAGCGCCGAGGACATAGCCGCCAACCTCCGGACGCTCGAGCTCGCGAGCTCGAAGAAGATCGGGAACTACTACACGAAGCCCGACCTGTTCGACGACTCCATACTGCAGGCCCTCTGAACCGGCCGCCGGAAGGTCCTTGCCCAGGAGGCCCGCGGCGCTCTCCCGGGCTCGCCCGCCACGAGCCGAGAGCAGCGACGGCTCAGCCGACCCGGCGCGCCGCCCGAGCTCGGTGTGGACGACGACGATCGTCCCCGCGACCCTCCGGTGCCCTGCCGGGGAGGCGACGAAGGCACCGATGGCCGCGTCGAGGCCACCGGCACGTCCAACGGCATCCCGGGAGCAGGAGGAGCAGGAGTAGTGGGAGTAGTGGGAGTAGTGGGAGTTGAGCCGCTACGCTTCGGAAAATGAGGAGCTGGCCCCGCCGTTGAGCGCGACCACGCTCGAGCATGAGGCTGGCAGGATCGGCGACCCGGCGGAGCGCCTCGACGGCGTGCCGAAGGTCACCGGCGCCTTCGAGTACGCGAGCGACCTCCGCCGCGAGGGCATGCTCTTCGGCGCGACGTTGCGCTCACCGCTCGCCCATGCGCGCATCCGGCGGGTGGACATCGCCCGGGCGCTCGCGAGCCCCGGCGTCGAGGCGGTGCTGCTCGCCCGCGACGTGCCTGGGAAGAAGCGCTTCGGCCTCAACTTCGACGACCAGCCGGTGCTCGCCGCAGGCGTCGTCCGCTATGCCGGCGAGCCCGTCGCGGTCCTCGCCGCCGCCAGCCCCGCCGAGGCGCGCGCCGCCGTCGGGCGCATCGTCCTCGACCTCGAGGAGCTGCCGGGCGTGTACGACATGGAGCAGGCGCTCGAGGCGGACGCCCCGAAAGTCCACGAGCTCGGCAACGTGCTCCGCCACGTGCACATCGACCACGGCGACGTCGCGTCGACCCGGGCGGACGTCTGGGTCGACGGCTACTACGAGACGGCGATGCAGGACCAGGCGCCGCTCGGGCCCGAGGCGGGACTTGCCGTCCCTGCCGAGGACGGAGGCGTCGACCTTTACGTCACGACGCAGTGGTTGCACGTTGACCGCGAGCAGATCGCACCGTGCCTCGGCCTGCCGGAGGACAGGGTCCGCCTCCACCTCGCCGGCGTCGGCGGGGCCTTCGGGGCGCGCGAGGACATCCACTCGCAGATCCATGCCTGCCTCCTCGCACTGCGCACCTCGAAGCCGGTAAAGTTCAGCTACGGGCGGGAGGAGTCCTTCTCCGGGCACGTCCACCGCCACCCCTCGCGGATCTGGGTACGCCACGGGGCGCGCCGGGACGGGAAGCTCGTCGCCGTGAGCGCACGGCTGCTCTTCGACGGCGGGGCGTACGCCTCGTCGTCGCCTGCGGTCGTCGCCAACGCCGCGACCTTCGCGGCCGGCCCCTACGAGGTCCCCAACGTGCAGGTCGAGGCCACGGTCGTCTTCACGAACAACCCGCCCTGCGGCGCGATGCGCGGCTTCGGCGCTCCCCAGGTGTGCTTCGCCCACGAGGCACAGATGGACAAGCTCGCCCGGGCGCTTTCCCTCGACCCCGTCGAGCTGCGACTGCGCAACGCCCTTGCGACCGGCTCGGTCCTCCCGACCGGTCGGCCGATCGCCGGGAGCGCCCCGGTCCGCGAGGTCATCGAAGCGTGCGCGGCGATCCCCCTGCCCGAGCCCGAGCCGACCTCGGGTCGCGGCGCGCTCCACTACCCCGGCGGCACAGGCGGCACGACCCGGGGAGAGGGCCTGCAGCGCGGCGTCGGGTTTGCCGTCGGGTACAAGAACGTGGCGTTCTCCGAGGGCTTCGACGACTCCACGGCCGCACGGGTGACGCTCCGCCTCGACGACGGGGAGCCGGAGGCCGAGGTCTACACGGCGGCCGTGGAGATGGGCCAGGGCCTGTACACGCTGCTCGCCCAGATCGCCCGGAGCGAGCTCGGCGTCGAGCGCGTCGTGCTCCGCCAAGCGGACACGCTGATCGGCAGCGCCGGGTCGAGCTCAGCCTCCCGCCAGTCGACGATGGCAGGCGGCGCGGTCCAGCTGGCATGCCGCCGCGTGCGCGAGGAGCTGTCCCGGCGGGCGCGGGCACGCGGTGCCGGCGACGGCGAGGCTCATGGCCTCGCCGAGCTGCGGGACCTGCTCGACGAGCCCGCGACGGCCGAGGCGGTCCACCGCCACCGGCGCACGGAGCGCTTCGACGAGCGCGGGCAGGGCGACGTGCACGTCTATTTGTGCTTCGCGGCCGAGCGCGCGGTGGTCGAGGTCGACGAGGAGCTCGGCCTCGTCCGCGTCCTCCAGGTCGCCGCCGCGGTCGACGCCGGGCGGGTGATGAACCCGCTGGGACTCGCCGGGCAGGTCGAGGGCGGCACCGCCCAAGGGGTCGGGCTCGCCCTCATGGAGGAGGTCCAGCTCTCAGGCGGCGTCATCCGCAACGCCTCCTTCACCGACTACCTGATCCCGACGATGCTCGACATGCCGCCGGTCGCGGTTCGGGCCGTCGAGTATCCCGAGCCCGAGGGTCCCTACGGCCTGAAGGGGATCGCCGAGTCGCCGACGGTCGTCGCGACGGCGGCCGTCGTCGCGGCACTTCGCGACGCGACGGGCAGGGAGCTCAACCGCGCCCCGGTGCGCCCCGAGGAGATCGTCGGGCTCGTCGGGCCGGCGCGGAGCGCCGGGGCGCCGGCGATCCCCGACGTGCCGGGCCAGGAGGCGGTCCCGAGCTACCTTGCGATGAGCTCCGGCCAGCAGCACCTGATGTGAGGGCGGAGCACGCATGAGCGCGGCAGCCTTCCTCCGACCGGGGAGCTTTGCCGAGGCGCTCGAGCTGCGGGCCGCACGTCCGGAGGCCGTCGCCGCGGCCGGCTGCACCGACGTGCTCGTGGAGCTGAACTTCGGACGCCTTCACGCCGAGTCCTTCATCGACCTGACCAGGGTCGCCGAGCTCGGCACCCTCGGCGTCGAGGGCGGGACGGTCCGCATCGGCGCCGGCGTGACCTACGACGCCCTGGTCCGCGGCGCCGGACGCGACGTGCCGGCGCTCGCCGCAGCCGCGCGCACCGTCGGGTCGCCGCCGATCCGCAACCGCGGCACCGTCGGGGGCAACCTCGCCTCGGCCTCCCCCGCCGGCGACTGCCACCCGCCGCTCATCGCCTGCGGAGCGGAGGTCGAGCTCGCCTCGGCGAGCGCGAGCCGCACGGTTCCCGTCGAGCGGTTCTTCACCGGCCCGAAGAGGAGCGTGCTTCGACCCGACGAGCTCGTCGCCGCCGTCTGGGTGCCGAAGGCCGACGGCCCGCAGGCTTTTGCCAAGGTCGGCACGCGCAACGCCATGGTCATCGCCGTCTGCTCCCTCGCCGTCGCCCTGCGCCCCTCGTCGCTCAGGGTCGGGACCGGGATCGGCTCGGCGGGACCGGTCCCCCTGGCGGCGCATGCCGCCGAGGAGCACATCGGCGGGCACCTCGAGGAGGCGGGAGCCTGGGAGACGAGGGCGCCGCTCCGGCCGGCCGCAGTCGAGCGGTTCGCCGAGCTCGTCGCACAGGCCGCGTCGCCGATCGACGACGTGCGCGGCCGGTCCGGGTACCGTCGCCACGCCCTGCAGGTGCTCGCACGGCGGATGCTCACCTGGTGCTGGGAGGAGTACCGGCACGAGCCGAGGTGGGCGGCGTGATGCGGGTCTCCTGCACGGTGAACGGCCGGCCGCTCGAGGCCGACGGCCTCGGGCCGGGCGAGAGCCTCCTTTCTCTGCTCCGGGAGCACCTCGGGCTGCTCGGGAGCAAGAACGCCTGCGAGCAGGGCGAGTGCGGTTCGTGCGCCGTCGAGGTCGACGGCTCGCTCGTCTGCTCCTGCCTCGTCCTCGCCGGCCAGGCGGACGGCAGGGAGATCACGACGATCGAGGGGCTGTCCACCGGAGACGGGCTCCACCCCGTCCAGCAGGCTTTCGTCGAGGCAGGCGCGATCCAGTGCGGTTTCTGCACCCCCGGGCTCGTCATGGCCACCCGCGACCTGTTGCGCCGGGTCCCTGATCCCGACGACGACGAGATCCGTGAGGCCCTCGCCGGGAACCTCTGCCGCTGCACCGGCTACCAGAAGATCATCGACGCCGTCCACCTGGCGGCCAGGCGCTGAGGCTCTCGCGCCGTGGGGGACACCACCCCGGGGCTGGTCTGCGGCCACCACCACCTCTACTCGGCGCTCGCGCGCGGCATGCCCGCGCCCCCGAAGGTGCCGACCAGCTTCCTCGAGATCCTCGAGCAGGTGTGGTGGCGCCTCGACGTGGCGCTCGATCTCGAGATGCTGCGATGGTCGGCCATGCTCGGCGCGCTCGAGGCCCTCGAGTGCGGGACGACCGCGATCGTCGATCACCACGAGAGCCCGTCGGCGATCGACGGCAGCCTCGACGTGATCGCCGCGGCCTGCGCCGAGGTCGGCGTCCGCGTCGTCGCGTGCTACGGCGTGACCGACCGGCACGGCCCCGACGGAGCACGGCGCGGCCTTGCGGAGAACGAGCGGTTCCTGCGGGGTGGCGGGCGCGGCATGGTCGGCGTGCACGCCGCCTTCACCTGCAGCGAGGAGACGCTCCAGGCGGCCGCCGGGCTCGCGGCCGACCTGGGCGTCGGTGTGCACGTCCACGTCGCGGAGGGCGACGTGGACGCCGACGCGGCACACCGCCTCGCGCCGTTCGTCACCTCCGACTGGCTCGTGGTGCACGGCGTCCACCTCGCCTTGCCCGTACCCGAGCCGCTCGGCCGCGCCACGCTCGCCCACAACGCGCGCTCCAACATGCACAACGCGGTCGGGTATGCGCGGCCTCGCGCCTGGCCTGGGCGCGTCGTGCTCGGCACGGACGGGATCGGTGCCGACATGCTCGACGAGATGCGCATCGCGTACGTCCGCGCCCGCGAGGACGACGTGACCACGACGCCGGCAGAGGTGTGGGCGTGGCTGCGGGCAGGCGAGGCGCTCGTGCCGGACGCGGCCGGCGACCGGGTGCGGTGGAGCTACGACGGGGTCGACGATCCTTGGCGCGCGGCCTTCACCCCCGGGGTGCGCGCGCTCGACGTCTGGGTGGACGGCGTCCGCGTCCTTGAGGACGGGCGCGCCACGCGCGTGGATGGCGTCGAGATACGCGCACGTGCGGCCGAGCAGGCGGAGCGGCTCTTCGCGCGCCTGTGAGCGCTCGCCGCGCCGTGGCAGCACATCAACGAGGACGGGGAGGACCGATGCGGACGCGCGTTGCGCTGTACCTGCAAGACGCCCACACGATCAGGGATGGCATGGGGTTCGCTGCTTACGCGGAGCAGCGTGGGTTCGACGCGGTCTGGCAGGCCGAGAGCCGGCTCGTCCGCGAGGCGACCGCGCCGCTCGCCGCCTACGCGGCGGTCACCGAGCGCATCCGGGTGGGCTCGGGCGTCTCGGACATCTGGTCGCGCAACCCGGCACGGCTCGCCGCGACCTTCTCGACCCTCGACGACCTCGCGCCCGGGCGTGTCCTCTGCGGCCTCGGCGCATGGTGGGACCCGCTTGCACAGAAGGTCGGCATCGCTCGGCGACACCCGCTCACGGTCATGCGCGAGGTGGTGACCGCCCTTCGGGCGCTGCTTGCGAACGAGACCGTCACCTTCCACGGCGAGTGGGTGCACCTCGACGGCGTCGAGCTCGACTACGTCTACCAGGAGCGGCGGCCCAAGCAGATCCCCATCTACATCGGCGCGACGGGCGATCGGATGCTCGAGCTCGCCGGGGAGATCGCCGACGGCGTGGTGCTGAACTACCTCGTCTCCCCGGGCTACAACGAGCGGGCGCTCGAGCGGCTGGAGGTCGGCCTCGCGCGCTCGGGGCGTGCGCTCGACGACCTCGACCGGCCACAGCTCGTCGTGTGCTCGGTGCACGAGGACGAGGCGACGGCGCTCGACATGGCGCGCCTGATGGTCACCCAGTACCTCGGACAGCAGCCGCACATCATGCGCGCCTCCGGGGTGCCCCAATCCCTGCTCGAAGCGGTCGGCGAGCTCCTCACGTGGCCGGCCACCCATGAGGAGGTCGTCGCGGCATCCACGCTCGTGCCGGACGAGATCGTTCGCATGCTGACCGCGTCGGGCACCGCCGACCAGGCGCGGGCGCGGGTGGCCGAGTACGTCGCGCACGGCTGCACGTGCCCCGTCCTCTACCCGCTCGGGGACGTCCGGGCGATGATCGACGCGTTCGCGGGATGGCCGGCCTGACCGCCTTCAGCGCGTGGCGCCCGTGGCGAGCACGACGACGCGCTCGTCGTGCCGGACGACCCCGGAGTCGAGGAGCGCGACGAGCCCGGCGATCCCGGCCGTGCCCGTAGGGTCGGCGTCGAGGCCGCAGGCCGTCCCGAGCTCGTTCGCCGCCCGAAGGCGCGCCTCGTCGACGACCAGCGCCCCGCCCCCGGTCGAGAGCATCCCTGCGACGACGGCGAGCCAGTCGTAGGTCTCGTCGTCGAGGATCCCCGTCGCGATGCTCTCCGGCTCCCCCTCCCAGGGCCACATGTAGCGGGACCGCTCGCCGGCAGCAGCCGCGAGGGCCTGCGCGAGGTCGTCCGGTCGGGCGCCGCCTGGCAGCAGAGCTGCCACCTTCCGGGTAGCTCGCTCGAGCGGGTGGACCGCCGCGCTCTGGACCGTGTGCAGGCGCGCCCGGCTCCCGGTCGCGCCGAGGGCGTGGGCTTCGGCGAGGCCCTGGGCCACGGCGCTCGCCAGGGCGCCGCCGCCGACCTGCACGACCACGTGGTCGGCCGGCTCGCCGCTTCGCGCCTCCGCCGCGGCGATCTCCCAGGCGAGCGTCTCCCCTCCCTCGATGGCGAGCCCGTTGAGGTTCCCCTGGCAGGTGAAGGGGATCGCCCCCTCCTCGAGCGCGGCGAGGAGCCTCGAGTAGGAGGGGTCGCCCGGGACGCCCGGCTGGCGCTCGCAGACGACGACGTCCGCTCCGAGGCGGGCGAGGCGACCGAGCACCCGGGCGTCCGCCCCGGAGGGGACGAGGACCCGGAGCGGCCGGCCGGACGCACGGGCGAGCACCGCGGCTGCAAGGGCGGCGTTTCCGCAACTGGCGATGGCAAGGTCGGGGCGCCGGCCGGGCGAGACGAGGCCGATGTGCTCGGCCACCTCGAGGTGGAGGAGGATCCCCATCAGATGACGACCCTTGTGGCTCCCGGCGACGTTGCGCGTCTCGTCCTTCACCCACACCCCGCCGGGCGGGTCGAACCC
>JAKAOD010000393.1 GCA_021823365.1 Actinomycetes bacterium
CCGATCTCGTGCTCGAGAAGCTCGGCGCCGCCTCGCGCACGCAGGCGGTCGCCTACGCCCTGCAGCACCGGCTCGTCTCCACGAACGGCCATGGCGACCGCCGGGAGGGCTGACCTCGCCGCCATCCGCCGCATCGCCGCCCCGCCCGTCGGCGAGCTGCGGTTCTGGTTCGTGCAGGCGATGGTCGTCGCCCTCGCCGGGCTGCACCTCTTCGTCGACCTGGAGACGCCGTCCGAGCAAGGCCCGTTCCCGGGCGGTATCCCGGTCGCCCTGCTCGTCATCCCCGTCGGCTACGCCGCCTTGGCCTACGGGCTCGCCGGCTCGGCCGGCACCGCCATCTGGGGGGCGCTGCTCTGGCTTCCCGACCTCCTCCTTCCCCACGACGAGGGACACGTCGGCGCCGATCTGGTCGACCTCGCCCTGGTCGTCGTCGTGGCGTTCTTCTTCGGTCACTGGATCGAAGCCGAACGGGCAGCCCATTCCCGCGCCGATCGCTACGCTGCCCTGGTCGTGGCCGCCGAGGAGGACCAGCGCCGGCGTCTCGCACGCGAGCTCCACGACGAGCCCCTCCAGCACTTCCTCCACCTCGCCCGACGCCTCGAGAGCCTCGCCCGGGCGAGTGGTGTCCCGGCGAGCGTCGCCGCCGGCCTCGGCGAGGCCAGGCTGCATGCCATCGACGCGGCCACCCGTCTGCGGGGCGTGGCCCGCGACCTCCGCCCGCCGGCGCTCGACCAGCTGGGCCTCGTCGCTGCGCTCGGCAGCTTCCTCGCCGACGTGGAGGAGGCCTCGGACCTCGAGGTCGAGCTCTCGGTGCACGGTGACACGACCCGCCTGGCCCCGGACGCCGAGCTCGGTGCCTTCCGGATCGTCCAGGAGGCCGTGCGCAACACCGTTCGCCACGCCGGCGCACGGCACGTGGAGGTCACGGTGGAGTTCGCGCCCCACGGGCTGCGGCTGGAGGTCGCCGACGACGGCCGGGGCTTCGTCCGGGCCGGAGGCGAGCTCGCCGCCGGCCATCTCGGCCTGCTGGGCATGACCGAGCGAGCGCGCCTCCTCGGGGGGTCGTTGGACGTGCGGACGGCCCCGGGGGCGGGAACCGTCGTCGAGGCCTCGATCCCTCGCCGCCGGGCGCCGATGGGGGTCGGGGGGTGATCTACCAGACGAGCGCGCCGCGGCCGAGCAGCGTCCCGCGCCGCAGGTCCTCGACCACCGACGGGACCTCCTCGAGGCCGACCCGACGAGAGATCACCGGCCGCACCTTTCCTGTTGCGACGAGCTCGGCCGCGAGCCGCACGTCGTGGCGCGAGGCGTAGCGCACGCCGAGGACCGACAGCTGCCCCGCCACGAGCTCACGCGAGGCGACCGGGAACTCGATCCCGCGGAAGCTGGTCAGGCACACGAGCCTGCCGTTCGAATCGAGGTGCTCGAGCGCCCAACGCGAGCTCTCCTTGCGGCCGAGGAAGTCGACGACGACGTCCGCCTTGCCGCCCCAGCCGTCCGGCAGGGAGACCGCGTCGAAGCTCGACGAGCTCGCCGCGTGGACGCCGAGCTCGTCGGCGAGGAAGGAGAGCTTCTCCTCGGCGACGTCGAGCCCGAGGACCTCGGCACCGAAGGCGCGCGCGACCTGGACCATGTGGATCCCGAGCCCGCCGCCTGCGCCGACGACCGCGACACGCTCGCCGCGCCCGATGCTCGCCCGCCGCGCGACGTGGACGGGCGTCGCCGTCGCGTCCGGGATCACCGTCGCCTCGACGGGGTCGAGCGAGCCGGCAAGCGCCAGCGCGTTCAGCTGTGGCAGCCTGACCAGCTCCGCGAAGCCTCCGTCGCAGGCGACGCCGACGTTGCCGCCGAAGTTGCGGCAGAGCGACTCCGCCCCGGCGAGACAGCGCTCGCAGGTGCCGCAGGAGAGGTAGAAGTAGGCGGTGACGCGCTCGCCGACGCGACCCACGGGGACGCCCGCGCCGACCGCCTCGACCGTGCCGACGAGCTCGTGCCCCGGGACGCGGGGCAGGTGGGCCGGGTCCGCGCCGAGCTGCCCGGCCATGCAGTTGACGACGGTGAGCCCGATCCCGCACGACTCGACCCGGATCAGGACCTCCCCGGGCCCGGGCTCCGGGTCGGGGGCCTCGCCGAGCTCCAGCGTCCCGCCCCATGCGCCGATCCAGGCCGCCCTCACGGCACCTGCATACCTACCTGTCCGGAGGGCGTCAACAATCGCGCCACCGCGAACGTCGACGGCCCCGGTACCGTAGCGCAGCTATGCAAGACGACGATCACGAGCGCACGAGCGCTCCAGCGGCGCTGTCCCCACCTTCGGGCTCCCCGGGCCGGCACCGGAGCTGGCGCGCCCGGCGCCGGGCGAAGCTGCGCGCCCGCTCCGCACTGCGCCGCCGCCTGACCCGTACCGGCATCGGGCTGCTCGCCCTGATTGTCGTCGTCGCCGGCGGTGGCTTCGGCTATTACTACTACCGCACCAGTCAGATCCACCACGTCAAGGCGCCCCACATCGTCGCGGCGAAGGGGCCCACCGAGAACATCCTGCTCATCGGCTCGACGAGCCGCTGCGCCGCCAAGTCGATCGCCCTCTACCGCCAGGAGTGTGCGAACGGCGTGAACGGCATCAACAGCGACGTCGTGCTGGTCGCCCATCTCGACGCGACGACGCACACGATCTCGCTCCTGTCCATCCCCCGCGACACCTTCGTGCCCGGCGCGCGCAGCGGCAACGCGCTGTGCGGCGGGACGTCGCCGCTCACGCCCGGGCTGTGCGCCGACAAGGTCGACTCCGCTCTCGTCGAGGGCCCGGACCAGCTCATCGCCACGATCGAGCAGGACTTCGGCATCCCGATCAACCACTTCGTCGAGCTCAACTTCGCGAGCTTCACCAACGTCGTGAACGCCCTCGGCGGGCTCAAGATGTACTTCCCCGACCGGCTTTACGATGCGAGCTCGTTCTTGAAGATCACCAAGACCGGCTGCCAGCTGTTGAACGGCACGCAGGCGCTCGCCCTCGTGCGCTCACGCCACCTCTACTACTTCACCAAGGGCGAGACGCCGAACTACGCCGCGATCCAGGCGGTGACGACGCCCAGCGGCCCGTACTACACGGCGAGCTCGGGCGGCCATTACGACGGCACGGGCGACCTCGGCCGGATCGTGCGCGTGCACCTGTTCTTGAAGGCGCTCGCCCAGCAGGTCGCGTCGGCAGGGCTCGGCGACTTCATCAGGGACAACAACCTGATCAGTGCCGTCGCGCCGAATCTCACCGTCGACAGCGGGCTGACCCCGCTCGACATGGTCCACCTGGTGCTCGACTTCAGGCACGCCAACTTCGGCAGCGCCCCCGAGATGACGCTGCCGACGATCACCTACGGCCAGCCCTACACCTACGACGGCGCGCCCTACGGCGACGTCATCTTCCCGACCGAGCCGCAGGACCAGCGGGTGGTCGACCAGTTCCTCGGCACGAAGCTGGACCCGCTCGCACCCTCCTCGATCAGCGTCTCGGTCGTGGACGGCACCAACTCCGCGAGCCAGACCGCCCAGGTCGCCGCCTCGCTCACCCGCCTCGGTTACCACGTCGTCCCGACGAGCACC
>JAKAOD010000394.1 GCA_021823365.1 Actinomycetes bacterium
GTTCGCCAGCGCTTCGGCATCGCAGAGGAGGACCCGACCGAGGTCGCAGCGTCGAAGCTGCGCGAGGGCATGGTCCGCTACGTCGCGGACGAGGCCGAGCGCGCCTACGTGGGCAACCGGCTCTCTCGGCTGCTCGGGGTCCCCTACCCCTCCGAGGCGAAGGTGGTCTTCTCCCAGGACGAGCTCTACGCGGGTTGGCGCCTCTTCTTCGAGCGTCTCGCCCAGGTCGCCCCGGTCGCGATGCTGGTCGAGGACGCCCAGTACGCGGACCAGAGCCTCCTCGGGTTCTTCGAGCACCTCGTCGACTGGACGAGGGATCTCTCGATCTTCGTGATCCTCTTCGCCCGTCCCGGTCTCGAGGCGATCGACTCGGGCTACGGCGTGGGCCGCAACCGGACGACGCTCTCGCGAGACCCTCTCGACGACGCGTCGATGACCCTCCTGGTGGACTCGCTCGTCCCGGGGATGTCTCCCGCCGCACGCGAGGTCATCACCGACAGGGCCCAGGGGATCCCGCTCTTCGCAGTGGAGACGGTGAGGTCGCTCATCGACCAAGGCGTGGTCGAGCGCGACGGCCCCGCCTACCGCCTCGTGCAGGATCTCGGCGCCCTCAACGTGCCGGGCTCCCTCCACGCGCTCTTGGCGGCGCGCCTCGACGCGCTGCCAGCAGAGGTGCGCGCCTCGACGCGCTGCGAGCGTGCTCGGGACGACCTTCCCGAAGGATGCGCTCGTCGCGGTCTCCGGTGCAGGTGCGGAGGCCGTCACGCAGGGCCTGTCCGAGCTCGTGAAGCGCGACGTGCTCCAGGTCATCGCCGACCCACTCTCCCCCGAACGGGGCGCCTACTGCGTCAGTCAGGAGATGCTCCGCCAGGTGGCCTACGAGACGCTCTCCAAGAAGGACCGCAAGGCACGGCACCTGGCCGTGGCGGCGCACCTGCGGTCCGCGTTCCCGAACGACGCAGAGGAGATCGCCGACGCCCTCGCCCGGCACTATCTCGACGCGCTCTCCTACGGCCCGAGCGACCCGGACGTCGCAGACGTCACGAGAGAGGCACTGCGCCAGCTGATCCGCGCCGCCGAGCGCGCCGAGCGTTCCGGGGCGCTGCTGCGCGCCGCCGAGAGCTACCTCCAGGCAACCACCGTCGCGCCTGACGACGAGGCGGCGGGGCTGTACGAGAGCGCCGCCGACATGTACCTGAACTTCGGCGACTACGACGCGTCAGTCCGGTGCTCGACGCAGGCGATCGAGTAGTTCGGCGCGGTCGGGCGGGCACGGGCCGCCGCGCGGGTGCGCTCGAAGATGGCGTTCGCGCTCGGACGAGCCGGGCGCGGCGCGGAGGGCCGCAAAGAGGTCGCGGCGGCGCTCGAGGTCCTCCGGGAGGGGCCCGACGTCGACACCGTGGAGGCCCTGGTCAACGCGTCGGTGCTCCACACGCTGACGCGCGGAGACCTGGCCGAGGCGCAGCGGCTCACGACAGAGGCGCTCGCGCTGGCGCAGGCGCTCGACACCGGCCTTGGCTCCCAGGCCCGCCTCTTCATCGCCAAGGGGCACGCGGCCAGCTGGACGAACCGCGTGATCGAGGCGGAGAGCGCGTACCAGACGGCGGTGCGTCTCGCCGAGCGGGCGGGCGACCTCGGCAACCTCGCCCTTGCGCAGCTGAACCTCTCCGACTGCCTCGCGCCCGTCGACCCCCGCGGTGCTGCCGAGGCGGCGCGATCGGCGGCGACCCACGCGCGGAGGACCGGGACGGCCGACTTGCTCGCGTACGCGCTGGCCAATCTCAGCATCGCGCTCGTCGAGGTTGGCGAGTGGGACGAGGCGCTCGCCGTGCTCTCGTCATTCGGCGAGGGAGGCTCTCTCGCCCATCCGGCTCTCCAGCGCTGCGCGGGTGTCGTCGCGGGGCTGCGCGGCGATGCCGACGGGGCGGCGTCGGCGGTCCTCGCCCTGTCGAGCGTGACAGTGGGAGACGACATCCAGGCCCTGGCCGGGCTCGGGCTCCTGCGGGCGCTCGCCGCGGCAGCGGCAGGCGACGAGCGAGAGGCGCTCACCCGATCCGCCGAGGTCCTCACGTACCGAGACGAGCTGGCCATCAGGCACGAGACCGAGCGCTGGGCGTGGCCGGTGGCCGCCCGCGCGGCGCGGACGCTCGGCGACACCGACACCGCCCACCGGCTTGTCTCGATGCTCGACTCCTACCCGATCGGCCACCTCCCGCCGATCCTGCGTGCGCAGCGGAAGCTCGTTGCCGCGCTCCTCGCGGCAGTTGGTGAGCCAGCCGCAGCCACCGCGGCGGCGCCTGCCGTACGCGATGCGGTCGGCACGTTGCGCGAGGTCGGGAACCCTTACCACCTTGCCCACGGGCTCATCGACCTCGCCGAGGTGCTGGCGCGTGCCGGCGAGGGCGGCGTCGACGCGGCGCTGGCGGAGGCGAGGGCGATCGGCGCGCAGCTGCGCTGCCCGCCGCTCCTCGAGCGGGCCGCGTCGGCCGGCTCGGTCCACGCTCGCTGACGCACGCCGGCGCACGCCGAACTGACGCACGCCGAACTGACGTACGCCGGCGCAGGTGGACGCCGGCGCAGGTGGACGCTTCGTCAGCTGCGCACCGCGTCGAGCACCGCGCCCCGCGCGTCGCCTGCGGCGCCCAGGCGGACGCTGACGCGCATCGTGTCGAGCATCCGGCGCATGCCACCGCCCATGTGGTCCGCGACCACCACGTCCACGTGGTGGTCGCGGAGGAACCGCGCCACCCTCGCGTGGTGACCGGGTTCGCTCCCCGCGTCGTGAAGTGCATCCCACCCGACGTCGAGCTCCTCCCAACTGGCGATCGCGTCGTCCACGACGCTCGCGAGCGCGACACGCGCCGCTCTGCCCCATCGCGGATCGACGGCCCCACCGCCGTCAACGGGAACGCACACGATCATGTTCCTCGGCCCTTCTCCGTCGCTGTGGGTGACCTCTTCGGAAAGACGGTACCCCCGGCCGGTTGTCGGCTGCCGTCGTGCTCCGGACGCCGGCAGCCGGGTCGGCACGAAGTCCGAGCGCCGGCCCGCCTCCGGCTTCTCCCGGTGCGAGACGCGACGCGGGGCCCGAGATAGCGTCGCGTACACCACCGCCGGACGGTGGCGCGGACTGTGTCTCTTCGCAGTCCGGTCTCGGCGACGAAAGAAGGCGCCCCGTTGGGGAACGTCGTGATCTCGGTGATGCTCATCGTCCCGGACGCGCCCCGTGCCACGCACTGGTATCGGCGAGCGCTCGGTGCCGAGGTGCTTTGGGACCTCGGCAGCGTCGTCGGGCTCGAGATCGCCGGCGCGCCCTTCTTCCTGCACGAGACCAATCCGGACAATCCCGAAGAGACCAGCCCCGCCGATGCTGGTGTGACGAGCGCGCGGATCGAGCTCTTCGTCGACGATCCCGAGGCGGTGCTCGAACGGGCACTCCTGGCAGGGGCAACGTTGGGTTCCCGCGTCGAGGAGCACAGGGCACCCTGGGGAGCGCACCGTCAGGGAGGCTTCCGCGACCCGTTCGGGCACAACTGGTCGGTCGGCGACAAGACCCCGACCATCCGTCA
>JAKAOD010000395.1:0-2558 GCA_021823365.1 Actinomycetes bacterium
GAAAGGCTGCCAGGGTGACGGCGAGCCAGGTCCTCGACCTCGCCGGGCACGCTCCGGTACGCCGCCGGTTCGGCCTCGGCGACGACGACCTCCGGCGTCTCGAGCGCTGGGTCGCCGCGTCCGGCATCCGCTGGGGCCTGGACGCTTCCCACCGGCAGCCTTTCGGGCTCGACGGCGTGCGCGCCAACACCTGGGCTGCCGGTCTCGACCGCCTGGCGCTCGGGGCGGCAATGGCCGAGCATGACGGAAGGCGCTACGCGGACGTCCTGCCCCTCGACGACGTCCCGCCCGGCGACCTGCCGCTGCTCGGGCGCCTGGCCGAGCTGGTGGACCGCCTCGGCGAGGCCGTCGCAGCCCTGTCGGCGCCGAAGCCGCTCGGGGAGTGGTGCGTGGCGCTCGCCGGGGCCGTCGACGCGTGCGGGGTGACGGCCGACGCCGAGGCATGGCAGCGCGCCCAGCTCGGCCGGGTGCTCGGCGAGGTGCTCGACGAGGCGACGGGTCCCGACGGTCCGAGCGAGCTCGAGCTCTCCCGGGCCGAGGTCGCCGAGCTGCTCGCCGAGCGACTCCAGGGTCGCCCGAGCCGCGCGAACTTCCGCACCGGCGAGGTCACCCTCTGCACGCTCGTGCCGATGCGGGCCGTGCCGCACCGGGTCGTCTGCCTGCTCGGGATCGACGACGGCGTCTTTCCCCGCTTTCCCGCGCTGGACGGCGACGACTTGCTGCTCACCGCTCCGAGGGTGGGCGAGCGCGATCCGCGCAGCGAGGAGCGCCAGCTGCTCCTCGACGCCTTGCTCGCCGCCACCGGGCAGCTTGTCGTGGCCTACTCGGGAATGGACGAGCGGACGAACCTCGTGCGCCCGCCGGCCGTTCCGGTCGGCGAGCTGCTCGAGACGATCGACCGCACCGCGGTGGCACCCGACGGTTCCTCGGCCGCCGAGGCCGTCCTCGTCCGCCACCCGCTGCAATCCTTCGACCCCCGGAACTTCGCCGTCGGGGCCTTGCGACCGGGGCGACCGTTCGGCTTCGATCCGACGAGCTTCGACGGCGCCCGGGCCATCGAGAGCGAGCGCCGCGAGCGCCCGGGCTTCCTCGACGGGCCGCTGCCGCCGCTCGACCGGTCGACGCTCGAGCTTGCCGAGCTCGAGCGGTTCCTCCGCCATCCCGTCGGCGCCTTCCTCCGCGCACGGCTCGGCTTCGTTCCCGCCGAGTCGGGCGTCCCGCTCGACGACGCCCTTCCTGTCGAGCTCGGCGGGCTCGCGTCCTTCGAGGTCGGCGAGCGGTTGCTTGCGGCGCGCCTCGCCGGCGTCGACCTCGACCAGGCGGCGGCGGCCGAGCGGGCGAGCGGCGCCCTCCCGCCGGGCGCCCTCGCCGACGCGGTCCTCGCTCCGATCGTCGCGACGGTCGAGACGATCGTCGACGCGTGCGGGATCAGGTCCCCCGGGGCGGTCGTGCCCGTCGACGTCGCGCTCCCGTCGGGGACCCGGCTCGTCGGCGCGGTGGCCGATCTCCACGGCGACGTGCTCCGCCGCGCCGGATACGGTCGTCTGTCGGGCAACGGTCGCCTTCTCGCCTGGCTGCGCCTGCTGGCGGTGAGCGCCGCGACGCCGGAGCGCCCGTTCGAAGCCGTCACCGTCGGCCGGGTTCGCAAGGACGACCGGGACGGCCTCGCCAAGATCAGCGTGGCGCTGCTCGCCCCGCTGGGCGCGAGCGCCGCCGAGCGAAAGACGCTGGCGGAGCGCCACCTCGAAGTGCTCGTCGACCTCTACCACCGGGGAGTCCGCGAGCCGCTGCCGCTATATCCGAGGACGTCCCTCGCCTGGGCCGAGGCGGCGCGGCGGGGCGCCGACCGAGCACGCGCCGCGCGCGAGCCCTGGCGCACGGAGTACCGACGGTCAGGCGAGGACGAGGACCGCCGCCACCAGCTCGTCCACAGCGGAACCGCCGAGCTGGAGGCGCTGCTCGCGACCCCACCGAGACCGGACGAGCAGGGCGAGGGGTGGGCAGGCGACGAGTCGTCCCGCCTCGGCCGCTACGCGCGCCGCCTCTTCGACGGCGTCCTTGCCAACGAGCGCGTGGAGGACCGGTGACGCCGACGGTGGAGCCGAGCCGGCCGCGAGGGGCACCGTTCGCGCTCTACGGACCGCTGCCGTCGGGCACGACGCTGCTCGAGGCGAGCGCCGGCACCGGCAAGACCTACGCCATCGCCACGCTCACGGCCCGGTTCGTGGCAGACGGCTGCCCCCTCGAGCGGCTGCTCGTCATCACCTTCACCCGGGCGGCGACCGGTGAGCTTCGCTCCCGCGTCCGCGAGCGCCTTGTCGCCGCCCGCGACGGCCTGGATCGGTTGCTCGCGGTCAAGGAGGGCCAGGCCGTCGACGATGGCGCGGCTCGCGACGAGCTCGTCGCCTTCCTCGGCGACGGCGGCCGCGAGGTGGTCGCCGGCCGGCGGCAGCGGCTCGCCCGCGCGCTCTCGCAGTTCGACTCGGCGACGATCGACACGACGCACGGGTTCTGCCACCGGGTGCTCGCAGAGCTCGGCGTGGCCGGCGACGCGGCGC
>JAKAOD010000395.1:2568-3539 GCA_021823365.1 Actinomycetes bacterium
GGCGCGCTCGCTGACGCTGGTCGAGGATGTCGGCGACCTCGTCGAGGAGGTCGTCGACGACCTGTTCGTCCGCAAGTACGTGCTTCGGGGGGCCCCGGACCTGAGCCGCTCCGAGGCCGTCGAGCTCGCCCGCGAGGTCCTCCGGCACCCGTCGGCCCTCCTCGCGCCGGAGCCCGGCGGCGACGGCGTGCCGGCGATCCGGCGCCGGCTCGCCGAGGCGGTCCTGCGCGAGGTCGACCGCCGCAAGCGGGGCGCCGGCGTGCTCACCTATGACGACGTCCTCTCGCGCCTGCAGAAGACGCTCGCCGACGGCCAGCGCGGGCCCGCGGCCCGCTCCCGGCTGAGGGACCGCTACGAGGTCGTGCTCATCGACGAGTTCCAGGACACCGACCCGGTCCAGTGGGAGATCGTCCAGCGAGCCTTCGGGTCGGGCGGCGCCACGCTGGTCCTGATCGGCGACCCGAAGCAGGCCATCTACGCCTTCCGGGGCGCCGACGTCCAGGCGTACCTCGGGGCCGGCCGCGCCGCGACGGCACGGGCGACGCTCGCGACGAACTGGCGCAGCGACGGGCCGCTCGTCCGGGCGCTCGACGCCTTGCTCCTCGACACCCAGCTCGGCGACGCAGGCATCGTCTACCGTCACGTCGCGCCGGCGGCGCGGAACGACGGGACCCGTCTCAGCTCGGCGCCGGCGCGCGCCGCTCTGCGCCTGCGACGTGTGGCTCGGGATGCCGTCGAGCGGACGAAGAGCGGCGACGTCCAGATCGACGCCGCCCGCCGCTTCGTCGCCGAGGACCTGGCCGCCGATGTGGCCGCGCTGCTCTCCTCCCCGGCGACGGTAGAGGTCGAGGACGAGCGCGGCACCCGGCGCGAGCGCATCCGGCCGGGTCATGTCGCCGTGCTCGTGCGGAAGAACAGGGAAGCCGAGCTCGTCCGCGGCGTGCTGGCCGAGCGGGGCGTGCCCGCGGTGG
>JAKAOD010000396.1 GCA_021823365.1 Actinomycetes bacterium
TCCGGCCTGTCGTCCGGCCTGTCGTCCGGGTCGCGGACGTCGCTGGCCGGCCCGACCTCGGCGCCGGAGACCCGGTGCGGCACGTGCTCGGCGTCGAGCGCCGCTGCGATCCCGACCAGCTGGGCGTTCGTCCTCGCGAGGACTGCGATCGAGGACCAGCGGCGACCGGGCCGATGGGCGAGCCAGACCCGGCGCGCCACCCAGCGTGCCTCCTCCTCGTCGTCTCCCAGGCAGACGACCGTCGGCAGCGGACCGTCCACCCTCGCGCTCGGCGGAGGCACGTCCTTCCCGAGGGCTGCGGCGGCGATGCGGACGACGGGGCCCGCGCTGCGGTGGTTCGTCTCGAGGTGCACGACGCGGGTGCCGGCGTGCTCCTCGGTCACCCGCTGCAGCAGCTCGGGGTCGGCGCCGTTCCAACCGTAGACGGACTGGTTCGGATCGCCGACCACGAAGAGGTCCGGTTCGTCACCGACGAGCAGGCGCAGGAGCCGGTACTGCGCGTCGTTCATGTCCTGCATCTCGTCGACGAAGAGGTGACGATGCCACCAGCGCATCGCACGCGCGAACGCGTCGTCCTGCTCGAGAAGGTCTCCGCAGTGCCACAGGAGATCGTCGAGGTCGAGCGCCCCGCGCTGGCGCCGTGCCGCGTCGTAGCGGTCGTAGAGCTCGGCCACCCGCGCTGCCGACACGAACGGTCGGCGCCCCGCCTGCCGCACGGCTTCTTCGAAGTCGGTCGGCCCGATCAGGCGAGCCTTCGCCCAGCTGATCTCCGCGTCGAGGCGGTCGACGTCGCTGCGCCGGCGGCCGGTCGAGCGCGCGTCGTGGCGCGCGGGACCGGCTCCGGCTCCGGCTCCGGCTCTTGCTCCGGGCCGCTCCCGCGGCGCCCTTCGCCCTTCTTCGAGGAGGTCGGCGAGCAGCGGTCGGCGGTCCGCGACGATCGCTGGCGGTGGGCGCCCGCGCTCCTGCCGATGGTGCGTGATGAGGCGGAGGGCCGTGCGGTGGAACGTCCCGGCCTGCACCTCGCGCCCGACGCCGAGTGTGAAGAGACGGTCGCGCAGCTCGTCAGCCGCCTTGCGGCTGAAGGTGCACACCAGGACGTGGGTCGGATGCGCGCTCTTGTCCCGGACTCGGCGCGCGACTCGCAACGTGAGGACTCTCGTCTTCCCGGTTCCCGCGCCGGCAAGGACGCAGACCACGGGGTCGTCGGCCAGGACCGCCTCGCGCTGGGCCGGCTCGAGCCCGGCCACGAGCTCCATGATGTCGGGGGATCGCGCCACGTCGGTCGAAGCAGGCACTCGCGTCCACGCTACCGAGGCGGTGCGCGCAGACCCAGTCCTGCCGCGCCTGGCGTGGCGGCACGCAGACGCAGCCCTCCGGTGGCAGGGCGCGGCGACACGTGACGGCACGTGGCGGCACCTGGCAGGGCGCGGCGGCACGCGGTGGCCGTCGTGGCCGGGCACGGGCCCCGAGTCGGTAGGGTGGCCCGCCAGCAGGCCTTGCCCATCCCGTCGACCCCGGTCGCCGCGGGCGGGACGCGACGGCGTGACCAGGCAGGATCGAGCGCCGCACGACGCCAGAGGGGAGAATGCACCAGCACGTGGGCACCGACGGGCGCCGGAGCGACGGCGCCGGAGAGGAGCGGTGAGGTGCTGCGCACCTTCGCCGGCGGGAGGCTCTTCGGCACCCGGACGGGGGACGGGGAGCCGAGGGTCCTGGCGCTGCACGGCTGGGGCCGGACCCATCGCGACTTCGATGCGGTGCTCCGTCCCGTGGGCGCCGCCGAGCTCGCGGCGATCGCGGTCGACCTTCCGGGGTTCGGGTCTGCTCCGCCGCCCCCCCAGCCGTGGGGCTCGGCCGACTATGCCGACTGCGTCGGCGAGCTGCTCGAGGAGATGGCACGCCCGGTGGTCGTGCTCGCGCACTCCTTCGGGGGCCGGGTCGCGCTCCACCTGGCAGCGCAGCGCCCCGACGCGGTCCACGCGCTGGTGCTCACCTCCGCGCCGCTCCTCCGCCTCGGCCCCGCGCCGCGCCCACGGCTCGCGTACCGCGCGCTTCGATCGCTGCACCGGGCGGGAGTCGTCTCCGAGGAGCGCATGGAGCGCGCGCGGCGGCGCTACGGGTCGGCGGACTACGCGGCTGCGAGCGGGGTGATGCGACAGGTGCACGGCCGGATCGTGGCGGAGAGCTACGAAGCCCAGCTCGACGCCATCTCCTGCCCGGTGACGCTCGTGTGGGGCGAGGACGACCTCACAGTGCCACTTCGCGTCGCGCAGGCCGGGCTGGCTCGCCTGCACGACGCCGACGCAGCGCGCGCCGCAGACCTCGTGGTGCTGCCCCGCGCCGGCCACCTCGTGCCCCTCGTCGCTCCCGGCGAGCTGCGAGCAGCCGTCGAGCGCCACCTCGCCTGATGGTCTGATGCTGGCGGCACTGGCTGACACGAGCGGAGCGGCGTGGGGCGCGTTCGGCGCGTGCACCCTCGCGATGGTGCCTGCAGGAGCGCGGTGGCTCCGTGTCGCGCAGCGAGAGCACTACATCCCCGACTCCGCCAGCCGCTTCGCCCTCCGCTGGTGGACGGGCGAACCGGTCGACCTCCTGCTCGGGCTGGCCGGGCTCGCAGGCGTGGTGCTGAGCGGGCTCTGGCCGCTGGCCGCCGTCGCGACGGCGGTCGTCGCGGTCGTCGCCCCTCTGCACCTGCCGATCCGGGGACGCACCTCGCCGCTCGTCTTCACCCGGCGCCTCCAGTCGCTCGCGGCCGTCTGGCTGGTCTTCGAGGCCGTGCTGCTCGGCGTCGGCGCGGGTGTCGGCGCGCCGGCACCGTTCGCCGCCGCGGCCCTCGTGGCGGTGCCGGCCCTCGTCGACGCTGCGCTGCTCACGACGGCGCCGATCGAACGCCGGCTGTCCGAGCGGTTCGTGGCCATGGCGGCGGAGCGCCTGCGGCGGGTCGGACCGACGATCGTCGCGATCACCGGCTCCTACGGCAAGACGTCGACGAAGAACCACGTCGCGCACCTCGTGGCCGGCACGAAGACGGTGGTGGCCACCCCTGCGTCGTACAACAACCGGGGCGGCCTGGCGCGCGCGGTGAACGAGCAGCTCGCCGAGGGCACCGACGTCTTCGTCGCGGAGATGGGCACCTACGGGCCGGGAGAGATCCGCGACCTCTGCCGCTGGTGCCCCCCTGAGATCGCGGTGATGACCGCGGTCGGGCCCGTGCACCTCGAGCGCTTCGGCAGCGAGGACGCGATCCTCGCCGCCAAGTCGGAGATCACCGAGGGGGCCCACACCGTCGTCGTGAACGCCGACGACCGACGGCTCGGCGCGTTCGGCTCTCGGCTCGGTACCGGCGCCGGCGCCGACCGCCCTCGGGCCGTGCGGGCGGGGGTCGAGGACCCCGGGGCCGACGTCACGCTCCAGCTGGGGGAAGAAGGCGCCACGGTGCTCGTCGGCGGCACGGCCCTGGGCGCACCGGTGGCGCTGCGTCCGGGGGTCCAGCCCACGAACGTCGCCTGCGCGGTCGCCGTCGCGCTCGAGCT
>JAKAOD010000397.1 GCA_021823365.1 Actinomycetes bacterium
GGGGCAGGGTGTCTCCTGCAGGGCTCGCGGTGGCGATGTTGCCGCCGAGGGTCCCTACGTTGCGCACCTGGGGCGATCCGACGGTCCGGGCCGCCGCGGCGAGCGCGGGCAGCGCCGAGGACAGCTCGGGGCCGCCCATGTCGGCGTAGGTGGTGCCGGCGCCGATCACGATGGTCCCTTTCGCCACCGCGTGCCGGCGGAGCTCCCGGACGCGGCGCAACGCCACGACGGCGGGCGGACGCCTCGATCCGAAGTTCACCTCGACGCAGAAGTCGGTCCCACCGGCGAGGAGCTGGGCCCCGGGGGCGTCCCTCAGCGCCTCGACCGCCTCGTCCACCGTCGTCGGGAGGGCGACGCGTGCAACCCGCACGCCGGCGATCTTTGCCCGAACCTGTACAGATTGTCAACCTGACCAGGTGGGTTGAATGCTTTGTACGGCACGCAACGCGCAGGATCGACCAACACAGGTGCCGGGGCACCGTTCCCGGCCAAATCGACGCGAGCCCGTCGTGGCACCGTTCCCGGGCAATTCGACGCGAGCCGATCGATGCCAATCGATAGGGTCACCAGGGCCGCCGCAGACGGCCGGCGATAGTCTCTCCGAGACGAGCGGCAGCGTTCGAGGGGAGGACTCCTGCAATGTCGACGGAGATCTACGAGGGTCGCCGACCGCGGTACGAGGGCCATGCCACCCTCGAGATGCACGGCATGGCGCCGATCCCCGAGGACGAGCGCTACGGCCGGCTCCACCGGGTGTTCACCGTGTGGTTCACGCCCAACCTGGTTCCCGCCGGGTTCTTCATCGGCACGCTCGCCACCGCGAGCTTCGTCGGCGTGGGGTTCTCGCTCGGGGTGACGGCGATCGTGATCGGCACGCTGCTCGGCGGGCTCCTGGTCGCCGTGCTCGGGACCTGGGGACCCAGGACTGGTCTCGGACAGATCCCCGAGGGTCGCTTCGCCTTCGGCAAGTCGGTCGCCCTGCCTGGCGTGCTGCAGTGGCTGTCCACGATCGCGTGGGACGCCATCAACGCCATCTTCGGCGCCGAGGCCATCAACATCCTTCTCCACGTGCCGTTCTGGGTCGGGCTGTTCATCGTGCTCGTCATGCAGGGGGTCCTCGGCCTGTTCGGCTACGAGGTCATGCACACCTTCCAGAAGTGGATGTCGGTCGTCCTCGGGGCGATGTTCGTGGTGGTCACCGTGAAGGTCGCGTCCGTCGGGAACTGGCACGCAGCCGCCACGTCGCACGGCGGCTCCCTGGCCGGCGGGTTCATCCTCATGATGACGCTCTCCGCGAGCTTCGTCATCTCCTGGGGCGCCTACGCATCGGACTACAGCCGGTACATGAAGCCCGACTCGTCGCGTGCGGGGATCTTCTTCCTCAGCCTGGCAGGGGTGTCGCTCTCGTCGATCTGGGTGGAGATCCTCGGCCTCGCCGCCGCGTCGGTGGTCGTCCAGAGCACTTCGGGCGGCATCGACCAACTCATGGGTGGCGGCGTGCTCGGCGGAATGGCGATGGTCGCCATCTGGATCGGCACCGTGTCGGTCAACGCGATGAACGACTACTCGGGCTCGCTCGCCCTCCAGGCGGCCGGCGCCCGCGTCAAGAGGCCCTACGTGGCGGTGGTGGTGACCGCGCTCGCGTTCGGCCTGACCCTGTGGCTGCACACGGGCAACCTCACCTCGAAGTTCGAGGAGGTCCTGCTCTTCGTGACCTACTGGGTGCCCCCGTTCGCGGCGGTCCAGATCGTCCACTGGTGGCGGAACCGGGGCCGAGTCGACGCACGACAGATCATGGACTTCGGCAGGCTCGCATCGGGCTGGGAGGCGCTCGTCGCGCTCCTCGTCGGGTTCGGCGCAGCTGTGCCCTTCATGGACACGACACTGTTCGTCGGCCCCGCGTCGTCGGGTTGGCTCCACGGCGGCGACATCGCCTTCTACGTCGGCTTCGTGGTCGGGGGTCTCGTCTACTTCCTGATCCGCTACGTCGTGACCGGGTCGGCAAGAGACTCCGGCACCGCACCCGCACCCGGCCGACGCCTCGCCGCCGCGCTGCCTTCTGACGAGCCGGTCCCGGTCGCGGTGCCCTCAGAGCCCTGAGGGACTCTGGGAGACCCTGAGAGAGCCTGAGAGAGACGCCGGAGAGGACGACTCGTGCTGGACCTGCTCGTGCGCGGGGCGCGGCTGGCCCACGCGGCCGACGGGGCGGAGCAGGCCGATGCATCGGTCGTCGACGTCCACGTGAGCGCCGGGACGGTCGTCGGCGTCGAGCCGGCGTCGGACGACGCACCGCCTGCCCGAGAGGTCGTCGACGCCCACGGCTGCCTGATCTCACCCCCGTACGTCGAACCGCACGTCCACCTCGACAGCGTGCTCACCGCCGGAGAGCCGCGCTGGAACGAGAGCGGGACTCTCTGGGAGGGGATCGCGTGCTGGACCGAGCGCAAGGGAATGCTGACGCGCCAAGACGTGCTGGACCGAGTCTCAGAGGTGCTCCGCTGGTACGTGGCGAACGGCGTGCTCCACGTGCGAAGTCACGTGGACGTGACCGATCCCGGCCTCGTGGCGCTCGACGCGCTCGTGGAGCTGCGGGAGAGGGTGCGCGACGTGCTCGACCTGCAGCTCGTGGCCTTTCCCCAGGAGGGGATCTGCTCGTTTCCCAACGGGGCCGAGCTGCTCGAGGAAGCCGCTCGCCGGGGTGTCGATGCGATCGGCGCCATCCCGCACTACGAGGACACCCGTGATGACGGCGTGCGCTCGCTCGAGATCGCGGCCGAGGTCGCGACACGCTACGGGCTGCTCCTGGACGTGCACTGCGACGAGATCGACGACGAGCAGTCGCGGTTCTCCGAGGTGCTGGCGACTCTGGCGCTGCGCACTGGTCTCACCGACCGCGTCACCGCGAGCCACACGACCGCGATGGGCTCCTACAATCCCGCATACAGCTACAAGCTGAGACGGATCCTGCTGCGGTCCGGCGTCAATCTGGTCTGCAACCCGCTCGTGAACCTCCACCTGCAGGGCCGGTTCGACGGCTATCCGAAGCGTCGGGGCCTCACCCAGGTGAAGGAGCTCCTGGCAGCCGGGGTGAACGTGGCCTTCGGCCACGACGACGTCATGGACCCGTGGTACCCACTCGGGACCGCCGACCCCGTGCTCGTGGCCCACGTCGGCGCGCATGCGACGCAGCTCATGTCGCCGAGCGAGGTCGGCGAGTGCTTCCGCATGGTCACCGACCGCGCGGCCAGGGTCCTCGGGATCACCGACCTCTACGGCGTGCGACCAGGCGCGCGCGCCGACTTCCTCCTGCTCCCGGCCGCGGACCCGGCAGATGTCGTCCGCCGCCTCGTCAGGCCGTCGATCGTCGTGTCCCGCGGAAGGATCGTCGCCGAGCGGGCACCGGCGGTCGCGCGGCTGCGATGGCCCGGCGCCGATCCGGAGGACGTCGACTTCGTCCGAGCCAGCGATGCGCGAGACGCCACCTGGAGGGGCGGTCCGGCCCAAGGGGGCGGTCCGGCCCAG
>JAKAOD010000009.1 GCA_021823365.1 Actinomycetes bacterium
GATGAACCTGGCCATCTCTTCAGCCAGATCGCCAGCCTGCTGGTCTGTGAGACCTAACGGCACGGGAATTCTGTAATCCCTGGCGACCTGAGCGTCTCTCCGCTTCTCCGCGGCTTCCACCCTCGCGCCGCGTGTCGAGCCGATGACCACGACCCGATCGCCGCTCTTCACGGAGCTCGAAGTCGCCGAGATCTTGCTGCCGCGGTACGTCGTCGAGGAGCCAACGTCGAAGGTCACCTTCGTGCCACTCGCCGTGGTCACCGTGAAGCTCGATGACCCGACCGAGTCGACCGTGCCCGTCGTGCCGGCGCCACCGGCGGTGACGTGGCAAGCAGCGAGGTGGCCCGGCGAGTTCTCAGCCAGGCGCGGGGTGACCTGCGAGCAGACCTCGGTGGCCAACGGGCAGCGCCAGCGAAACCGGCAGCCCTCGCCCGGCTCGATCACTCTGGGCGGCTCGCCGACATCGGACAGCTCGAGCCTGATCGGCAGGCGAGGATCAGGCACCGCCGAGAGCAGGAGGTGGGTGTAGGGATGGACCGGGTCGCGCAGCACCTCTTCGGTCGGTCCCTGCTCGACCACGTGCCCCGCGTACATCACGACGACGCGGTCCGCGACGTACCTGGCGCTCGCGATGTCGTGGGTGATGTAGAGGAAGGAGATGAGGTCCTCGTCGCGCAGCCTCGCCATCAAGTTGAGCAGGCCGATCCTGATCGAGACGTCGAGCATCGACACTGGCTCGTCGGCGATCACGAGCTTTGGTCCGTAGGAGAGCGCTTGGGCGAAGCCGACGCGCTGGCGCTGGCCGCCGCTCAGTTCGTGGGGCAGCCGCGTCATCACCTCGCGTGGCGGGTTGAGCCCGACCTCGCCGAGCGCCGCCTCGGCCGCCACCTCCGCGCCGCGACGATCCAGCTCGGCGTGGTGCAGCCGGATGCCCCGCAACATCGTGTAGCCGATGGTGTGGACGGGGTTGAGCGAGCTGAACGGGTCCTGGAAGACCATCGGCACTTGACCGCGGTACTCGAGCAAGTCACGGCGCGACCGCAGTCCGGCGATGGGCCGGCCGCGGAAGCGGATCTCGCCACGCGTCGGCCGGTAGACCATCGACAACAGCCGCGCCACCGTGCTCTTACCGCTCCCGCTCTCACCGACGAGGGCGATGATCTCGCCAGCGCTGATCGCCAGGTCAACGTCGTCAACCGCGTGCAGCTGCTTGCCGACGAGCCCGCCGATGCGGAAGTGCCGGGTGAGGCCCTCGGTCTCGAGCAGCGGCGGCTCGGTCCCACCGACCGCGCCGGGCGAGGGCCGTCTCTGGGCGGCGAGCGCGGTCACGAATGCGCCGCCTCGGTGTCGGCGACCGCGTCACGGTAGAGCACGCAGCGCACGAGCACGCCCTCGAGGCTGAGCAGCTTGGGCACACTCGGTGAGCAGTCAGGTTCCGCCTTTGCGCAGCGCGGCTCGAAGCGGCATCCGGTCGGCAGGCGCCGCAGATCTGGAGGGTACCCGGGGATCCCTTCGAGCTTCGCCCTTGGGCCGAACACCGAGGGGAAGGCGTCGAGCAGGCCTTGGGTGTAGGGGTGGCGAGGCTGGTCGAAGAGGACGTGCGTCGGCCCGAGCTCGACGACCTGGCCGGCGTACATCACCGCCAACCGGTCCGAGAACTGGCTGACGAGCGACATGTCATGGGTGACGAACACGATGGCAAAACCGAGTTGCTGCTGGAGCTGCTTGACCTGGATCATGAGCGAGCGTTGGGCCACGACGTCGAGGGCCGAGGTGGGCTCATCCATCAAGATGAGTTCGGGCGAGAAGAGCAGCGCCATCGCGATCATCACCCGCTGACGCATCCCTCCTGAGAGCTGGTGGGGATAGCTCTTCAAGTGCACGGGGTCGATTCCGACGAGGCCGAGCACCTCGTTGCCGCGCGCGGCGATGTGCTTCTTTGCCGTGATGCCGTGAGCGCGCATCGCGTCTGCGAACTGAGCCCCGACGCTCTTGACGGGGTTGAGCGCGTTCATCGCGCTTTGCATGACCACCGAGAAGTCGCGCCAGCGAATGGCACGCATCTCCTTGGCGCTCATCTGCACGAGGTTCGTGCCCTTGAACTCGATGGAGCCTTCTACGGTTCGAGCAGGCGGGTTGAGCAGCTGTGCAATGGCAAAGAGCAGTGTCGACTTGCCACAGCCCGACTCGCCGACGATGGCAAGGAACTCGCCCGGGTCGAGGGACAAATCGACGGCGTCGACGGCTCGGAGCGACTCGCCGCTGGAGGCGTACTCCACGCTCAGCCCGTGCACTGCGAGGACTGGCTCACCCACGCGTCGCTCCCGCCATCGCGCTTCGTGCAAACCTGGAGGCAAGCCGCCGCCGGGGGGTGCGCGCGGTTCGAAGCGCCGGGTTCCCGATCTCGTCGAAGGCGTAGTTGAGCAACGCGAAGGCCCCACCGAGGAGGGCGATCGCCACGCCGGGGGCAAGTGCCCACAAGGGTTGTCCTCCCTGGAGGGCTTCGTTGTTCTGCGCCCAGTAGAGCATCGAGCCCCAGCTGACGATGTTCGGGTTGCCGAGCCCAATGAACTGCAGCCCCGCCGCTGCGAGCACGGAGTACACCGCGGCGGAGAGGAAGTTGGCCACGATCAGCGAGGTCATGATCGGGAGGATCTCGAAGACGATGATCCGCCAACGGCGCTCGCCACGCAGCTTGGCAGCGACGAGGAAGTCGCGGCTTCGAAGAGCAAGCGCCTGAGAGCGTAGTTGTCGGGCGCCGTACGACCAGCCTGTCACGACGAGCACGGCGATGATCACTGTCGTACCGGCGCCCGTGGAGTAGGCGGCGATCACCACCATCAGCGGGAAAGCCGGGATGACGAGGAAGATATCGGTGAACAGCGACAATACCCCGTCCGGCACTCCGCCGAGGTAGGCGGCCGAGACTCCGATCAGGACGGCGAGCACGGTGGCCAAGAGGCCCGCAACCACGGCGATCACGAGCGACACGCGTGTGCCGTAGATGACCTGGGCGAAGATGTCCTGGCCGAGCGCCGTGGTGCCGAGCAGGTGAGCAGCCGAGGGTCCCTGGCGTGGGATGTAGGTCTCGGCGCTTGGGTTGTCGCTTGCGATGAGCCCAGGCGCGATCGACAAGAAGATGAATCCCAGCAGCACGACCAGGCCAACGACGGCCTTCTTGTCCGAGAGGAGCGAGCGAACGAAGGAGTGCACGCCCTTCAGTCGGATGCGCGCTCGCTGCTCGGGCGGAGCGTCGAGGCGCATCGGCGGGCTTGCAAGCATTAGCTCGACGACCTAGTGCGCGGGTCGAGCAGCACGGTGATCGCGTCGACGAGCAGGACCGCCACGAGCACGGCGACGGTGATGAACATGAAAAGCGTTTGCATGAGCGGGTAGTCCTCGTTGAGCACTGCCTGCAGCAGCATATAGCCGACGCCCGGGTAGTCGAAGACGTACTCGACAAGGATGGCGCCCGAGACGACGAAGCCGAGCGACATGCCGAAACCGGTGAGGTTGGGCAGGATGGCGTTGCGCCCGGCGTAGTCGAGCATGACGCGCCAGGAGGAGAGCCCCTTCGCCCTGGCCATCCGGATGTAGTCCTCGGCCAGGGTCGTGATCATGTTATTGCGCATCGTGAGTATCCAACCGCCGATTGAGGTGACGAGGATCGTGAGGCCAGGTAGCACCGCGTGCTTGAGCACGTCGCCGATGTAGGACCAGCTGAAGGAGGCGATCGCGCCGTAAGCGTTGCCCGCTCCCTGGGGCAGCCAGTTCAGCTTGACGGCGAAGAGCAGGATAGCGAGCATGCCGACGAAGAAGTAGGGGAACGCCGACAGGACGATGAAGATCGGTGGCAGGAGGCTGTCGAACAGGCCACCGCGCCGCCAGGCGCCGAACAGTCCGATGAATGTACCTAAGACGAAGGCGATCACCGTCATCACGCCGACGAGCCCGAGCGTCCACGGGAGCGCCGAGAGGACCACCTGGCGCACCGAGGTTGGGAAGAACGTGAGCGAGGTTCCCCAGTGCGCCGTCAGAGTGTTGGCCAAGTAGGAGAAGTACTGCGAGACCACGCCGGCATGGCTGTTGACGCCGAAGGCGACCTCCATCGCCTTCAGCGTCGAACCGGTCAGGCGTCCGCGGTAGCGCGCCATCATAGCGATCGCCGGGTTGCCCGGCATCAGCCGCGGGAGCACGAAGTTGATGGTCATCGCCGCCCAGAACGTGACGACGAAGAACCCGAGGCGGCGGAGGATGTAGCGCATCAAGAGCTCACTTCTGCGGTGCCGGGAGCTCCGGCGGGTCGTGAGGATCCGGCGCCCCGCGGGCCGTTCCCTCCGGATGGCCCAGCGATAGTCCCGAGCGATGAGCCTGCCATACGTCGGGATCGCGCCGGTCGTCGCCGGGGACCCGGTCCCCGCCGGCCCTGTCGCATGGCGCGGCCGGCGGGTGACCGGGCACCGGTCGGGTCACTTGTTGCGCAGGTGCAGGAGCACGACCTCGAAGTCGGGCACGACGAAGACATACGGCTGGGCGTAGGGATTCGCCGCCGACGGCCAGCCGGTGAAGTGGGCCGTCGAGTACTCGTCCCAGTCGACCTGTTCGAGTACCGGGATCAGCGGGACGTCGTTCTCGAGCACGGCCTGCAGCTTGTCCATGATCGAGTGCTGGGTCGCGCTGTTGGTGGTCGACGCGTACTGGGCGAGCAGCCGGTCAGTCGAGCTGTTCGAGTAGCGCTCCCAGTTCGTCGCCGCCGGCTTGCCGAGTGGTGCCGTGTTGGCGCTGTTCAGCCACTGGTTGTACTCGTAGTACGGGCTTGGCCCGCCTGTCTCATAGCCGTAGGCGAGCTGGAAGTTGCCGTCATAGAGGTCGGCGCTGTAGTCGGTGCCAGCCAGGTTGTCGACCGCGAGCTTGATGCCGACTGCGTCGAGCTCGTGGGACACCACCTGCAAGTCGGCGACCCAGTCGGTGTAGGCGCTCTGGTTGATGATCGTGAACGACAGCGGCTTGCCCTGCGGAGAGACGAAGATGCCGCTAGAGTTCTTCTTGAACCCGGCCTTCTCGAGGATCGAGATGGCCTCCTTCGGGTCGTAGCGGTAGCCCGACGCCTTCAGCTGTGAGCTGTCGAGCCAGGAGGAGAACGTCGGTGCGACGATGCCGGCCTGATTGGCACCCGGCTCGTAGCCGTACTCACCGACCGCTGCCACCTGGTTGCGGTTGATGGCGTAGGCCATCGCCTTGCGCACCGCGACGTTGTTGAGCAGGGCGTCTTTCAGATTGATGAAGATGGAGACGTTCACCACCGGCGGGAACCAGTAGTGGTTGTCGGGGCTCTTGGACAGGTACTCGCTCTTCAGGTTGGGGATGAACTGGCCGCCCCACTGGGCACCGCCGGTCGAGAGCAGGGTGTTGGCGGGCGGGTTGGACGAGAACGCCGGGTACTCGATCTTGGCGATCTTCGGAAGGCCGGGCTGCCAGTAGTGCGGATTCGCGGCGTAGGAGACGTTCTGGGAGGTGCAGTTGCTCACGAGGTACGGCCCGGTGCCGATCGGGTTGGCGTCCTTGTAGGTGACCGGGTTGGACACCTTGGACCAGATGTGCTCCGGCACGATGCCGACCTGGTCGGCAATGTAGTAGAAGTAGGGCACTGCCTCCTTCTTGAAGGTCATCACGACCTGGTCGGAGCCGTTCTGGACGACCGAGGAGAGCACCGACCACACCGAGTTGAGGTCGAGCGCCGGGTACTTCTTCAACATGTCGAAGGTGAACACGACGTCCGCGGCGCTGAAGGGCTTGCCGTCGGACCAGTTGACGCCCTTCCGGACAGTGAAGGTGAGCACCTTGTTGCTGCCGCTCCAGGCGTACTTGGTCGCGAGCCACGGCGTCACCTTGCCGTTCTCGAGGGAGTCGACGAACATCAGCGGCTCATAGACGACGCCCATCGAGAGGAAGTTCGAGTCCGGGCTGTAGGGACTGAACCCGCACGTCCAGAGGAACTGAGCGTCAGAGATAGTGAGCGTTCCTGTCGGGGCCGATGACCGAGCGCTGGCCGCGGTGGCTGTGCTGGCGTGGTCGGCCGCGTGGCGCGGCGTGGCAGCGCTTGTCCCTGTTGCGACGAGCGCGAACCCCGCCAGCGCAGAGGCCGCGACGGCCGAGGCCGCCAACCACGATCGTGTCTTGTGCATCGAGCTACCCCCTTGCTTGATGGATGTTCATGTCGGTCGTGTCCGTCCGCTCTCGCGTCCCGGCGCCGTGCGGAGTGGTCATGCCTCAGCTGCCGGGGACCGGAACTCTCGCTCGACGCGATTGGCCGTGTACGGCAGCCCCCCGCTCACGATGAGGTGCGTCCCGGTGATCTGCGCCGCCAGCGGCGAGCACAGAAAGGCGATCGCGCCGGCGATGTCGCCGGGCGCCTCGAACTCGCCGAGCAGCAACCGTCGACGGTACTCATCCTTCACCGCGTTCGGGTGCATCGAGCGGCGCTCGCCCTCCTGGCGCCACTCGAGCTCCATCATCTCGGTCGCCACGTCGCCCGGTCCGACCGCGTTGACCGTGACCTGGGGCGCCAGCTCTTGGGCGGCCACCTGAGTCAGGCCGATCACGGCGAACTTGGCGGCGCAGTACGGCCCGAAGTATTTGGTCGTACAGTTCAGCTGCGCGACGTAGGAGCCGAGATTCACGATGCGGCCGAATCCGCGTGCGAGCATCTGGGGTGCGACGGCACGGATCATGAGGAAGGTGCCTTTTGCCATCACGTCGAGGTGCTCGTCCCAGTCGCGCTCGTCGCATTCGAGAATCGGCCGGTAGCGGGAGATGCCGGCGTTGTTGACGAGGAAGTCGATGCTTCCGAGTGCGCTGGAGGCAGCGTCGACGATCTCGCTGACGGTCGCGGGCGAGGAGATGTCGCCGACCAGCGCGACAGAGCGCCGGCCAGCGGCCATCACCTCCTCGGCGACCGCTGTGCAGGACATCTCGTCACGATCGTTCACCGCCACGTCACAGCCACAGGCGGCCAAGGTGAGCGCAGTTGCTCGACCGATCCCGCGCCCAGCTCCGGTGACGAGGGCGACCCGGCCGGCGAAGTCGAAGGTCATGCTCGCTGTTGCACGCTCCTGCACGACCTCGCTCGGAGTCATGCGCTACGGTTTAGCACTCGATAGATGGGTCTTCAACCTGCCGGCGGGCGTCGGCAGAGCCATCGGAGGGACGGTGTGATCGGCGCGAGGCGGCGGCAGGAGATCCGGCGGCTTGTCGAGCAGAGCGGATACGCCGAGGCTCGCCAGCTTGCCCACCAGCTCGGGGTCGACGTCTCCACGATCCGCCGTGACCTCGACGCTCTCTCCCGCCAGGGGGTCGTCCAGCGCACCCATGGGGGTGCGCTCCCCGCGCCGGGCGGCGAACCGCTCGACCTGCCCTACGCCTTACGGCGCAATGAGCGCGTCGCCGCCAAGCAGGCGATTGCCGCCTACGCTGCCTCCTTGATCAGCGACGGCGACTCGCTCGTGCTCGACAGCGGGTCGACCACCTACGCCCTCGCCGAGGCGATAGCGGGCCGCCGGAAACTGACGGTGGCCACAAACGACCTGCGTATCGCTCATCACCTTGCCGAGCGGGGCGGCGTCCACCTGCTCGTCAGCGGAGGTCAACTCATCGACTCCGTCTTCACCCTCGTCGGCCCCGCAGCGCTGGCGAGCCTGTCGGGGATGCAGGTGGACTGGGCCTTCCTCGGTGCCGACGCGGTGGATGTAGAAGCCGGGGTCACCAACCGCAACACCGTCGAGGTGGGGCTGAAGCAGGCGATGCTGGCCGCAGCGGCGCGCAAGGTTCTGCTCGCCGACAGCGAGAAGTTCGGGCGTCGGGCGTTGGCCCACGTCGTCGCCATCACGGAGTTCGACTGCATCGTCACCGACGACGAGCTCGACCTCCCGATCCGCCCGGCCTACGGCAAGACGCTGGTCTGCGCGCCGCTCTCCGAACCGGTCGCGGCTGGCGGATCCGCCGACGGGCGTGCCTGTTGATCCGGCCTGCATTCCGATGCTAGACCGTGTTGCATGGTTCTAAGCGATACCGTGCAGAGCTCGGGAGCCAGGTCGTCGCGCCGGCGCTTCGCCGAGGTCTTCCCCCGCGTGGCCAAGCCGCTCATCGCCATGGCGCACGTGCCGGCGCTCCCTGGGACACCGCTCTACGAGGACGTCGGCGGGTTGCGCGCCGCCATCGCCCATGTGCGCGAGGAGGTGGCCGTCCTCGTCGACGCCGGCTTTGACGCCGTGCTGTTCTGCAACGAGAACGATCGCCCCTATACGCTCCACGCCGACTTGGCCGCAGCCGCGGCGATGACGCGCGTCGTCGTCGAGTGCGTGCCCGAGGACGTCCCGTTCGGTGTTGACTACCTCTGGGATGCTGAGTGCGCCCTCGCCGTCGCGGTTGCGACGGGGGCGAGCTTCATGCGCGAGGTCGTCGCTGGCAGCTTCGAGTCCGACATGGGCACCTGGTCTCCCGACGCCGCCGCGCTGCTGCGGAGGCGTCGGCACCTCTGCGCTGAGGACCTCGCGATCTTCGTGAACGTGACCCCAGAGTTCGCCTCTGCCATCGGGCAGCGGACAGCCACGCAGTTCGCCCGCTCGGTCGTCGTCTCGAGCCTCCCCGACGCCGTGCTCGTCTCCGGGCCGATGGCCGGCGCGGAGCCGAGCGTCTCGACGCTGGCCGAGGTGCGAGCCGCAGTCGCGACCGATGTGCCTGTCCTGATCAACACCGGGGCGCGCGCTGACAACATCACAGAGTTCCTGCAGTACGCCGACGGCTGCATCGTCGGCAGCTCGCTCAAGGTGGACGGCTCGACCTGGAACCGGGTCGACCCCGAGCGGGCCAAGGCCTTCGTGCAGGCCGCACGGTCGGTCTGAGCGCGCCGGGGAGGCAGAGGTCCGCGCGTGGGCGAGCTCCTCGCCGGTGTCGACCTCGGGACGACTGGCACCAAGGTCGTCCTCTTCGAGCCAGGCCGGGGCGTGGTCGGCGCCGCGTCGCGGCCCTCGTCCCTGCACAGCGGCGGCCCCGGCTTCGCCGAGGCCGACGTCGGCCAGTGGTGGGACAACGTCTGCGCTCTGCTGGTACAAGCCGCGGCTGCCGCCGGGGTATCGACGGCGGCGATCAGTGGGGTTGCGACAAGCGGCATGGTGCCGGCCGTGGTCGTGCTCGACGCAGAGCACCGGCCGCTGCATCGAGCGATCCTGCAAAACGACGCCCGGGCGGTTCGCGAGATCGGCGAGATTCAAGCGGTTCTCGAGGACGAGAGCTACGACGTTCTCGCGCGTACGGGCTCGGCCCTCACCCAGCAGTCCGTGGCGCCCACTTGGCGGTGGCTCGCGCGCCACGAGCCGGCGGTCGCCGAACGGGCCGGGGCCATCGTCGGTTCCTACGACTGGCTAGCTATCAGGCTTGGCGCGCCAGTCCATGTCGAGGCGAACTGGGCGCTCGAGAGCGGGCTGTACGAGTTCGCCCCGGACGAGGGCACGCTCGAACTCGCCGGGCACGCCGAGCCCGTGCGCCGGGCGGCGGGCGTGCCCAACCGGCTGTGCCCGCCCGTGCACCAGCCCGGCTCAGTCGCTGGTGAGGTGAGTGCCGAGGCGGCCGAGGCGACGGGGCTCCGGGCCGGCATCCCCATCTACACCGGTGGAGCCGACCACGTGCTGGCGGCCTACGCCGCCGGACTGCGCGAGCCAGGCGACTGGCTGATCAAGCTTGGCGGCGCCGCGGACATCCTCGTCGTCGCCGACGCGCCAGTGATCGACCGGCGCTGGTATCTCGACGCTCACCCCGCCCCGGGCCTGTGGCTGCCGAACGGTTGCATGGCGACATCGGGCAGCCTGTTGCGCTGGTTCCAGACCCTGGTCGGTGGCGTCGCTCTCGGCCAGCTGGACCTCGAGGCGGAGAACGCGGCCCCGGCGTCGGTGATCTGCCTACCGTACTTCCTCGGTGAGAAGTCGCCACTGCACGATCCGGACCTGCGCGGCGCCTTCATCGGTCTCAGCCTTCAGCACAGCCGGGGCGACCTCTTCCGCTCCTGCATGGAGGCGGTCGCCTACGGCGTGAGACATCACGTCGACGTCTTCGAAAGCGCCGGCATCACCCTCGGAGCGGCTCGGGTCAGCAACGGCGGCAGTGGCTCGAAGGTGTGGAAGCAGATCCTCGCCGACGTGGTCGGACGCGAACTGACTTCGATCGTCGCACAGGGCGGTGCCTCGCTGGGCGCGGCACTGGTGGCCGCGGTGGGATCTGGGGCCCTCGCGGACTGGCGTGCGGCAAGCGAGTACGTCGAGCTCGGCAAGCTTGTCGAGCCTCGCGTGGAGAACGCCGCCAGCTACGGGGAAGGATACGCGATGTATCAGCAGCTCCAGGGCATGTTGACGCCAGTCTCGCACCGGCTCGCCACCTGGGGGCGGCCGTGAGCGCCGACACGCGGGGTGCCGCGACGCCCGGATCGAGCGCCGGCCTCGCTGTCGTCACCGGTGCGGGGGCGGGGATCGGAGCTGCCATTGTGACCGAGCTCGCCCGGCGCGGGCACGTCGTGATCCCGACCGACGTCGACGCCGAGGCGGCTGCGCGGATTGCCAAGGCGTGCGGGTCGCCCGGCTCCTACGGCGTCGATGTCACCGACGCCACACTCGTTGCAACAGTCGTCCAGCAGATAGTCCAAGTACACGGCGCGCCCGCGGTGTGGGTGTCCAACGCCGGTGTCTCAAAGATGCAGCGCTTCCTCGACACGAGCGTGGAGGACTTCGAGGCCACCATCGCCGTCAACTTGCGCGGCGTGTTCCTTGCCGGCCAGGCCGCCGCCCGGGCGATGGTCGCAGCCGGCCGTGGCGGCTGCATCGTCAACGTCGCGTCGATGGCCGGAAAGCAGGGGCGCGTGCCATTCCTTGCCGACTACGTGGCGTCCAAGTTCGGTGTCGTTGGTCTCACCCAGGCGATGGCCTTCGAGCTCGCCGAGCACGGGATCCGGGTCAACAGCGTCTGCCCCGGTTACGTGGCCACCTCAATGCAGGAGCGGGAGCTTCGCTGGGAGGCAGAGCTGCGAGCTAGCACCGTGGACGAGGTCCGCGGGCTGTACGTGGCCGACACGCCGTTACGCCGCTTGGAGGAGCCCGAAGACGTGGCCCGGGTCGTCGCGTTCCTCGTTGGCCCCGACGCCGCCTTCGTCACCGGCGAGGCGATCGCCGTCAACGGCGGCGCCTTCATGGACTGACTGTAAGGCAGGGGGGTGCCCTTCGACGGGGCGGGCGGCAGATGCTCGTCGGCTCGGACTCGTTCCGTCGCCTCGTCGTCGCGGCCTGCGGCGACGCATTCGTTGACGGGCCGGGCTGCGGGCATGCCGAGGTCGTGTACGACGAGGCGATGAGGGAAGGCGGGTCTGGCTGAGCGGGGCGGCGGAGTCTGGGGCGTCGGCCGGCAGGAGGGGTGGCGAAAGGGAGGTGGTGGGTAGTGGAAGCGACTGATGCGATCGCGGGGCCGGAGCCGCTTTCGCAGGCTTGCTTCTCGCGTACACAGGGGAGCTGCTACTTCTGTAGCCCCCCTGCGATGCGGTGGCCAAGAAACGAGCTGATCGCAGCGCCAATGATTGCTCCGATCGGCCCGCCGAGGGCGGCACCGATGCTCAATCCAGCACCAGCGTCACAGGACCCTGGTGAGGAAGGTGCGGGTCCGCTCGTGGGCGACGCCGTCCACGGTGAGATGACTTGCCGGTCCCTCCTCGACGACGCGGCCGTGCTCCATGAAGACGAAGCGCTCGGCCACCTCCCGGGCGAATCCCACCTCGTGGGTGACCGCCACCATCGTCATCCCGTCGGCGACGAGGCTCCCGAGGACCTGGAGGACTTCGTGCACCATCTCCGGGTCGAGGGCGGAGGTCGGCTCGTCGCAGAGGAGCACGCGCGGCTCCATCGCGAGCGCTCGGGCGATGGCGACGCGTTGCTGCTGGCCGCCCGAGAGCTCGGCCGGGTAGTGGTGCGCCCTGTTGGCGAGCCCGACACGCTCGAGGAGCGCCATTGCAGACGCCGCCGCGTCGGCCTTCGGGCGCCCGATCACCTTCACCGGCGCCTCGATCACGTTCTCGAGGGCGGTGAGGTGGTCGAAGAGGTTGAACTGCTGGAACACCATGCCGAGCCTGCGTCGCTGGCGAGCGAGCTCGCGGTGGCGCACCTCGCGGAAGACCTCGCCCTGGCGACTGAAGCCGAGCGGCTCGCCGTCGAGGAAGACGTAGCCCTCGTCGGGTCGCTCGAGGTGGTTGAGACAGCGGACGAATGTCGTCTTGCCCGAACCGGACGGCCCGAGGACGCAGACGGCACTGCCGGCCTCGACGCTCAGGCTCACGTGGTCGACGGCTGTCGTGGCGCCGAAGCGCTTCGTCACGTTCCAGGCCTGGAGTACCGGGTCGCTCACTGTTCTTGCTCCAGGGTCAGCGCGCGGACGCGCCGGTCACGCCGCATGGTGCGCTCGAGCCACCACTGCCCGAGTGACATCACCGAGACGATCGCCATGTACCACAGCGTCGCCACGACGAGCAGCGGCACGACCTGGAACGTCGCGTTGTAGATCTCCTCGACGGTGTAGAGCAGGTCAGGAACCGAGATGAAGGCGACGAGCGCAGTCGACTTGCAGAGGTTGATCGTCTCGTTGGTGATCGGCGGGACTGCGATGCGGGCGGCTTGGGGAAGGACGACCCGGCGCATCGCGCCCCAGTGGGTCATGCCGAGGGACTCCGCGGCCTCCACCTGGCCGCGAGGCACCGCCATGATCGATGCCCGGATCACCTCTGAGGTGTACGCGGCCTGCTGCAGGCCGAAGGTGATCATCGCCGCGGTCATCGCAGTCACGACGTGCGCCGTCGCGAACGTGACGAATCCTGGCCCGAACGGGATCCCGAGGGAGAGGTGCGAGTAGAGGAGCGAGAAGTTGTAGGCGAGGATCAGCAGGACGAGGAGTGGGATCGAGCGGAAGAACCACACGTAGACGGCGTTGACCGTCTTGAGCACGCGATTGGCCGACAGGCGCATGTTGGCGAGCACGACGCCGAGCACGACGGCGATCGCGATCGCGACGGCGGTGATGAGGAGCGTCCGGAGCACGCCGGTGAGCACCGGGCCGGCGAAGAGATAGCTGCCGACGACGCGCCACTGGAAGTTGCGATTGCGGGCGAGCCCTTGGATGACGAAGGCGAGCAGCGCCGCGGCGAAGATCCCGGCGGCTTTCGTCCCAGCGTGGCGGCGCATCTGCCGGCGCGTGCCCTCGAGGCCACGCGTGAGCAGCTCAGCCCCGCCGGAGGGGGGTCCGGCGGGGTCGAGCTGCACGTCGGCGGCCTCCTGCGGCGAGGGCGTGGCGGCGCCGGGGGACGCAGCGGACGCCTCGTGACGCCCGGCCTCAGACGCCGCCGTGGTGGGCGTCACCGGCCCGCTCGCCCACGGCCTGCTGCGACCTCAGGAGGTCGCGACCGTCGGGTTGGGGTTGACAAGGGCGCGGGGGACTGCGTCGTCGGTCACCCCGTAGCGGGCGAGGATCCGGTGGTAGGTGCCGTTGGCGATGAGGACGTTGATCGCCTTGGCGAGTGCCTGCGCCACGCCGTTCCCCTTCTTCGTCGCGATGCCGATGTACACGTAGTTGTACTTCGGACCGCCGAGGCGGAACTTGCCGGGGCTTCGCGAGGCGACGAAGCCGAGGTTGGTGACCGTCGCCGTCGTCGCGTCGGCACGCCCCGACTCGACGGCGAGGACCGCCGAGCCCTGGTCAGGGAACGTAGTGACGGTGATCGCGCTCTTGTGATGCGCCGCGCAGGCCTTGGAGTACGAGTGGAGCACCGGGATCGAGCTGTCGGCGGCGACGGTCGAGATCGTCATCCCGCACAATGCCGTCACCGACGTGCCGAGGGCGGGCTTCGAGGCGAGCGTCATGAACTCGTAGTGGTCGGCGAGGTAGGAGACCATGTCGAAGGTCTTCTCGCGTGCCGCGGTGATGTCGCTCCCGGTCACCATGAAATAGGTTCCGCGCTGGAGGCCGAGGAGCGAGTTCTCGAACGAGGCGACCTGCAGGTGGACCGGCTGGCCGAGGGGCTTGCCGAGCGCCACGGACAGGTCGGGGTCGATGCCGACGATCTTGCTCGAGTTGATCAGGTAGGCGTACGGCGGGTAGCCCACCACCGCGGGGGTGACGAGCGTCGTGTGCTGGAACGCCGCCGGCAGGGGTGCCGGCGGCGGCGTGGCCGCGGCGGCGACGCCAGCGGCCGCGCCACCGGCGCAGGTTGCGACGAGCGCGCCCGCGACGAGGCGCCTCGTGGTCCAAAGTCTGGTCAAGGTTGCTCCTTTCCTCCCCATGTTGGTCCTTCCCCCTATGGCCTTCGGGTGCCCCGTCAGTCGGTCCTTCCCAGGGTGAGCTTGCGCGCCCCGCTCACCCGCAGCGCCGCGCAGGCATCGGCGAAGGCCTCGAGTCCGTCGGTCACCTCGGCGATGACGTTGCACGGCGTCCAGCCGAGCGGCCCGAAGATCCGGCCGCCGCGCCCGTAGAACAGGCCGATCTCCCAGACCTCCTCATCGAGTCCCGCCATCAGGTTCGGGGCCTGGTAGTACCAGATGACGTCACCGGGGGCCGGGATGACCTGCTGGTTCTCGGCCGGGACGTCGGCGGGGGAGAAGCTGCGCGCCTCCTCGGGAAGGTTGAGCATGATCTCGGGCCCGGCGTACATCGCGTGGGTGGCGAGCATCGTGACGGGGCGGGCGAGCGCCTCCCAGATCAGGGTCGAGCTGACGGGCGCGTGCGCCTCGGCAAGCGTGGCGACGGCGGCAGGGCCCCCGTCGAACTCGAACGTCAGCCCCCGGGCCATCGCAGAACCTCCTCCTCGCTGCGGAGGAGGTGAGTATGACGCTCTCGCGCCATCTTGGCAAGGGCCAGACTATGAATGCGCCATTACAGCGCGGCTACGCGAACGGATCCGCCACGACCAACGGCCCGCGCCGAAGGGCGGCGATGACGACGGCGACGTTGACGACCTCGCTCGAGGGCTTCGCTCCGAGGTAGCCGGTGATGAACTCGTACAGCTCGTTCTCGTCCCGGAAAAGGCAGTCGATCAGGATCTGCGTGGAACCGGTCGTCGCGGCGCAGAAGCGGACGGCCGAGTGTGCGCCGAGCGTCCGGCCGACGGCGTCGATCTCCGACGGGGCGACGCGCATCCAGACGAGGACCTCGACGAGGAGGCCCAGGAGGCGAGGACGGATCTCGGTACGGATGTGGATCGCCCCCTCGGCGAAGAGCCGGTTGAGCCGGCGCTGCACGGACGAGGGGCTCATGCCGATCGCCTCCGCGAGCGAGCTGGCCGGGCTGCGCCCGTCGCGGGCGAGCCCGTCCACAAGGAGGCGGTCCTCTGCGTCGAGCTCGACGGCGTCGGTGCGCTCGGGGTCCGAGCGCGGGAGCGTCTGGAGCTCGGCGAGCGCCTCGCCGCCGAGCCCCTCGGCGACCCAGTCGTAGCCGGAGCGGAAGTAGCGCAGCACCGTCGCCACGCTCGTGTCGCGCAGGCCTTCGAGCGAAGGGAGCTCGTGCAGGAGCAGCTGGTAGCGAGCGCGCTCGTCGCCCGGTAGGAGCATGCACACGAGGTGACCGGTGCCCTCGAGGACCGAGACCGACGAGGCGTCGGGCCGCTTGGCGAGCTCATGGCCGATCTCGAACGACCGTCCGGGCTCGGTGTGCGCGACGACGATGAGCGGGCGTGCCTCCCCGACCCGGGTCGTATCGAGGTAGGTCGAGACCTTGACGAGCCCGCTGTCGAGGAGGGCCTGCCCGCGGCGGGTCACCGTGCGCTCGGGCACGCCGAGCGCCCTGCCGACGGCGCGCCAGGAAGCCCGGCCGTTCACCTGGAGGGCGACGGCGATCTGACGGTCGAGCTGGTCGAGTGGCTCCTGACCGTTTGGCACGGAGGGGGACAGTACCGGAGGCGCCTTCGTGGACGCCGGAGGTGCCCTCGACGTGCAGCTCGGCTCGTTCAGGGTCGACGAGCTCGGATGATCGCCGAGCCGGCATGCGGGTGGACGCGGTGGGTTTCGACGATCTCGACGCCGACGAACCCAGCGTCGTGGAGAAAGGTCGCGTACTCCTCGCGGGTCAGCGCCCCGGCAATGCAGCCGGTCCAGCTTGCCATGTCCTGTTTGGTGGCCTCGTCCATGTCGGGGTCGGCGATGACGTCGCTGACGGCGAACCGGCCGCCCGCGCGCAGGACGCGTGCCGCCTCGCCGATGACGGCCGCCTTGTCGGTGGACAGGTTGATGACGCAGTTCGAGATGACGACGTCGACCGACGCGTTGGGGAGGGGGATGTCCTCGATCTGGCCCTTGAGGAACTCCAC
>JAKAOD010000398.1 GCA_021823365.1 Actinomycetes bacterium
CTTCAGCCATCTCCGGCCAAATCTCGTCGTGGCGCCGCTCGTACTCCTGTTCTGCACCCTCGTGTAGCTCGATGAAGAAGCACAGGCGCTCCATTGGCCACCTCCCCTTGATCGTCCATGGCGGGGCCGAGCCCGGTCCGGGAGCCGCCGTCTGGTGCCACCTTGACAGCACAGGGAGCGTGTCACATAATGCTGCGAGTTCGCTAGTGAGACTGGGTGTTCATATATGTGAACTCCCCAGGGGGGGGAAGCGGTCGCGTCGGCGGTGGTGAGACAGGTAGCGCCAGACGCGCAGACGCCTGGCAGAGATCGAGACCATGAGCCGGTCAAGTCCGCGCTCCGGGTGCTGCTCGTCATCGAGTTGCTCACCGAGGAGCCGGCTGGCTTGACCTTCGTCCAGATCACGGAGCGGCTCGCGCTGCCGAAGAGCAGTACGCACGCGCTGCTGCGGACGATGCGAGAGCGCGGCCATCTCACCCTCGACGATGCCGGGAGATTTCGCATCGGCCTGCGCATCTGGCAGGCAGGACAGACGCACGAGCAGGCCTTCGATCTCGCCGAGACCGCACGTCCACACCTCCGGGCGGCGCGGGATGAACTACGGGAGACGGTCCAGCTCGCCGTGCTCGACGGCATCGAGAACGTCTACCTCGCCAAGGAGGACTCCGACCAGCGCCTCGTCCTCCAGTCGCGAGTCGGGTCCCGGCTGCCCGCGTACGCGACAGGGCTCGGCAAGGCGCTGCTCGCCGGACTCTCCGACGACGAGGTCATTCGCCGTCTCGACCACGAACCACTTCGCCGGTTCACGGACAGCACGATCACCCATCCTTCCGACCTCCTTGCGGCGCTCGACGAGATACGACACCGGGGCTACAGCACCGACCACGGCGAGTACACGGAAGGCGTCGTCTGCGTCGCCGTGGTTGTCCATGACCACTCGGGCGGAGTCGCTGCCGCCATGAGCGTCTCCGTACCGGCGATCCGTGCCGACGACGAGTTCGAGGCCCGGGCCGTCAAGGTGCTCGCGCGTGAAGCTGCGGGCCTCTCGGCCGCGCTCGGCTACGCGGGGGACAGGCGGTGAAGGTGGCAGCGCGTTCGGGGGCACCTCAGCTGCGCGGCGTGCTCTCCGTGCTCTGCACACCCTTTGGCGACGACGGGTCCCTCGACGAGGCGTCGCTCAGGCGCCTCGTCGATCACCAGCTGGGCTGGGGGGTGGACGCGATCGTCGTGTTCGGTCTCGCCGGGGAGCTCTACAAGTTGACCGATGACGAGCGCAGGCGGGTCTTGCTCGCGGTCGTCGAGCAGGCCGGTGGCGCTGCTCCTGTGATTGCGGGCGCCGAGCATTCCGGATTCGAAAGTGCCGTCACCCGGGCCCGAGAGGCAGTCGAGATCGGCGCCGACGCGCTGATGGTCTACCCGCCGACCTTCGTCAAGCCCGACGCCGAAGGGATCGTCGAGTACTACGAGGCGATCGCCACCGCCGCCGGCGTCCCCATCGTCGTCCAGGACGCGCCGGCGTGGACGGGCGTTCCACTCCCGATCGACCTCCTCGTCGGGCTCGCCGAGCGGTCACCGTACCTGCGTTGGGTGAAGGTCGAGGCGCCGCCCGCTGCGGCGAAGATCCGCTCGCTCCGGGCCGCCGGGATCCACGTCCTCGGCGGCTACGGGGCGCTCCATCTTGGCGAGGACCTGTATGCCGGCATTCAGGCGGTGATGCCGGGCTGCGCGCTTCCGGGCCTCTACCGCGACATCTGGAGGTCCCACGAGGCGGGCGACGAGGTGGCGGCATTCGGGCGCTACGCCGCGGCGCTCCCGCTCCTCGTCTTCCAGATGAGCAGCCTCGACGTCTTCGTGGCGATCCAGAAGCAGCTGCTCTGCGAGATCGGCGTCCTCAGCTCTGCGCGTCTTCGAAGGCCCGGGCACGAGCTCGACGCGCACCAGAAGCAGTGGCTCGAGGAGCTGGTGGCCCGGACGGATCTCCGACCCTATCTGGGGTCGCCGCCGGCTGCAGGAAGCAACCGGTTCGCGACGAGCGGTCGCGGGAGTGAGTGAGGAGCGAGAGGGAGGCGATCGGCGATGTTCGGGGTTCGTAGCATCAAGGTCGGCGAGGTAGAGGTGCCCGGGCCGGAGCTCTTCTGGATGGGTGGCTGGAACGAGTGGTTCCGCCTCGCCCTCCAGGTCGTCCTCATCCAGGGCAACGGCGTGACCGCCCTCGTCAACTCCGGGCCGCCGACCGACCTCAGTCCGATAAACGATCTCTGGGTGGCACAGCTCGGGCCGCGAGCGGAGCTCCGCCGCACTCGAGAAGAAGAGATCGCACCGGCGCTCGCCGCTGCCGGTGTCCGGCCCGAGGACGTCACTCACGTCGTGCTCACCCCGTTCCAGCTCTACTCGACCGGGAACGTCCCGATGTTCAGCAATGCCGAGATCTGCGTGAGCAAGAAGGGCTGGATCCACTACCACACGACTCACGACCACCCTCACGATGCCCGGTGGAACTCAATCGCCAAGGACGTGCTCGTCCACCTCGTGACCGAGGCCTGGCCGCGCGTTCGGCTGCTCGAAGACGAAGACACGATCGTTCCAGGAATCCGGACCTGGTGGACCGGTGCGCACCATCGTGCGTCGATGGCGGTGGAGATCGACTCGACCGACGGGACCGTCGTGGTGTCCGACAGCTTCTTCTACTACGAGAACGTAGAAGACAACCGCATCCTTGGCATCAACGAGAACATGTACGAGGCGCTCACGGCCTACGACCGGGCTCGTCGCACAGCCAACCATCTCGTGCCGCTCTACGACCCGAAGGTCTTCGAGCGCTACCCGAACGGCGTGGTCGCCAAGGCATGAGCGCCTCCCTGAGAAACGAGCGCCCGCGCCTGGCGGTGGTCGGCTGCGGCTGGTGGGCGACCCAGTTCCACATCCCCGGCCTGCTTGGCTACGAGGGAGCCGAGCTCGTCGGCGTCGTCGACGCGGACACGAGCCGGCTGTCCGCAGCATGTGCCACCTTCGACATTCCGGGCTATATGAGCCTCGAGGAGCTGCTCGCAACGACGGCGCTTGACGGTGTCGTCGTGGCGACGACGAGCGCGACGCACTACGAGCTGGCGCGTCGCGCGCTCGCAGCCGGGCTCCACGTGATGGTCGAGAAGCCGATGACGTTCCGGGCGAAGGAGGCGTGGGAGCTCGTCGCGCTCGCCGACGCTGGAGGCCTCCACCTCCAGCTTGGCTACACGCACCACTTCACGCCGTCGGCCCAGCGCCTCACCGAGGTGCTTGCCGCCGGCGACCTCGGCGACCTCATCCAGGTGAGCGGCCTGTACGCCACGATGGTCGAGGCCTACTACCGGGGGCGGCCCGAGGAGTACGACGCGGTCTTCCACTTCCCGCTGACCGGACCCGGCGAGCGCACCTACTCCGATCCGAAGATCGCCGGCGGCGGCCAAGGGATGACGCAGGTGACCCACCTCATGGGGATGATCCTTTGGGCGAGCGGTCGT
>JAKAOD010000010.1 GCA_021823365.1 Actinomycetes bacterium
TCTCGCCCAGGACACGACGTTGCAGCGCGCAGTCGTGACCTTCCTCCGCGCTGGCGGGCACTTCGAGATCCGCAGCGGCTGGCTCGAGCTGCCCGAGCCCCGTGCCGCGGCCGCTTCAGCCGCCGCCGAGATACCGGCCGGGGCAGTTGCCGCGGGGAGGCGAGTGCGGTGGACCTGATCGCCTTCGGCCCGGTCTTCCTGGAGGTGGTCTTCGGACGGATCGAGCGCCTTCCCGGCCCGGGTGAGGAGATCTTTTCGGACGAGTTCGCCATCTCCTGCGGCGGGGCGGTCACGATTGCCGGCGCCGCCTGCCGGGCGGGGGTCTCCGCGGGCGTCGCCACCGTGCTCGGCGACGACATCGGTTCCCGGGTCGTGGCCGAGTACTGCCGTCGTGAAGGCGTCGAGCTCGCGCCGTCCCGGAAGGTCCCTGGACCGGCGGCGGGCATCACCGTCGTGATGAACTTCGACGGCGACCGTGCATTCGTCTCCCACATCCCGCGGCCTGCTGCCACCGAGCAGTCGGAGCTCGAGCGCTGGACGGAGGTGCTGCGGCGCGAGCGACCTGCGTGGTGCTACCTGCACGCCGGGCCGCGCGTCGAGCCCGTGATCGCCGAGGCGCGAGCCCTCGGTGTCGGCGTCGCGCTCGACGTCAACCTCGGCGCCGTCGAGGGCGCGGCGGACGACGTCGTCGAGTGCGCGCGCCTCGCCGACGTGTTCGTCCCGAACGAGGCCGAGCTCCTCCGGCTCACCGGGGAGCCCGACCTCGACGGGGCCGTCGGTCTGGCCTCGTCGTGGTGCGCTCGCCTCGTCGTCAAGCGCGGGGAGCGGGGAGCGCTTGCCGTGGAGAAGGGCCATCCGCTCGCGGTCGTAGGTGGGCTGCGGCCCGTCGAGGTGCGCGACCGGACCGGGGCCGGCGACGCCTTCGCCGGTGCGATGATCGCGGCGCTCGTCACCAACGCCTCCCTCGTGGAGGCCGTGATTGCGGGCAATTCGGCCGGGTCCGAGGCCGTCGCGCGCCTCGGTGCCGTGGGCGAGGTGGTGGTGGAAGGACTGACGATGGACACGCAGTCGAATTGAGGTACGGGACAGGGAAGAGGGAGTGAGGAGATGAAGCTCGGGATCCTCGGTGGGGGCGGTGTGCGGATGCCTGCGTTCGTGCGGGCGGTGCTGTCGGGGCCGGGGACGGCCTTCGGGGAGATCAGCCTGTACGAGCCCGACGCCTTCCGGCGCGACACGACAGGGCGGCTCGCCGTCGAGATCGCCGGCGCCCTCGGGCGGGACGGGGTGGTCTCGGTGACGCCGGACGTCGAAGAGGCCTTCACCGGCGCCGACTTCGTGTTCTCGGCGATCCGGGTCGGTGGTGACCGCGGGCGGGTCATCGACGAGGAGGCGGCTCTCCGCCGGGGCCTCGTCGGCCAGGAGACGACCGGGCCGGGCGGCTGCGCGATGGCGCTCCGGACGATCCCGGTCGTGCTCGACTACGCGGCGAAGCTCGCCCGGATCTCGCCGCGGGCCACCTTGATCAACTTCACCAATCCCGCCGGGATCATCACCCAAGCCCTCTCGTCGCATGCAACGTTGCGGGCGGTCGGGGTGTGCGACACGCCGAGCAGCACGATCGAGCGGCTGGGCCACTTCCTCAGCGCGGAGCCCGGCTCCGTCGCGTACTCCTATGCCGGGCTCAACCACCTCGGCTGGATCTCCTCCTTCGCCACCGGGGGCGAGGAGCGCATAGGCGAGCTGCTCGAGCGCTACGAGGAGCTCGCGCGGTTCGACCATCGCTTCGCCGCCTTCGACCCCGCGCTGGTGCAGCGGGTGGGCGCCATACCGACCGAGTACGTCTTCTACTACTACGATCCCCGCCGCTTCGTCGACGGCGTCGCACGCGCCGGGACGAGCCGCGGCCAGGACGTGCTGCGGCTGAACGAGGAGCTGCTCGGCGGGATCGCGAGGGCGTTCGACAAGGGGGACGTGCACGACGCCTGGTCGACGTACTCGATGATCATGGGCGTCCGGCACGACACCTACATGCGGACCGACACCGAGGGCGCGAACGGGCAGGAAGAGGTCCGTTCGAGGCGGGCGGCGGCGGGCGCACCGGACATCGGCTCCGCCGCCGTCGGCGGCTACGAGGGCGTGGCGCTCCAGGTGATCGAAGGCCTGACCTCGGGCCGGCCTGGCGAGGTGATCGTCAACGTGCGGAACGGCACGAGCCTCGGTTTCCTCGAGCCCGAGGACGTCGTAGAGGTCCCCGCGCTCGTCGCCGGCGGCGGGATCGCGCCGCTCGCGGCCCGCGAGCCGTCCCGCTCGTCGAGGGCGCTCGTCACTCAGGTCAAGGAGTACGAGCGGACCGTCGTCGAGGCGGCTGTGACGCGCGACGCCGGTCTTGCGGAGCTGGCCCTCGCACTCCACCCGCTCGTGCCCGGCGTGGGCGTCGCCCGGGAGCTCCTGGCCGAGTACCGCGAGCGGCACGGCGAGCACCTCGCCTACCTCCGCTAGCGGGTCGCCGCCGGCGCTTGCGGGCAGCGATCCGAGCGGTCTGAGCGGTCCGAGCATGATCCCGGCGCGGGGACCTCGACGCGAGCTGTTCGAGGCGACGCTCGACTGGAGCCTCGGCTTCCTCGACCGCTCGCGGCACCTCGTCTGGAACCCGAGCGTGTACGACGCCGAGGTGCCGGCGCGGACCGTGCATCTCACGCCGAACTCTGCCTGGGTCGCCCACGGCCTCCTCGCAAGGGGCGATCCGTCCTCGAGGGACGAGGCCGTCTCGATGCTGGAGAGGGTGCTCGCTCTACAGCTGCGCGCTCCTGGCGCCGCCTTCGACGGCACGTACGCCCTCTTCGCGGAATCGGCGGAGCCAGACCCGGAGCGGGCGGTCGTGTGGAAAGACTATGACCCGAACTGGCGCCAGTTTGTCGGGACAGCGCTCGGCCTCGTGCTCGAGGACCACGGCGGCGCGCTTCCCGCGAAGCTCGTCGAGCGCATCGAGACCTCGGTGCTGCGGGCCTGCCGGGGCGAGCCCGAGGGGCGTATCCCGCTCGACTACACCAACCCCGGCCTGATGCAGGCATGGCTGCTCGCCTGGTGCGGCCGGCGGGTCGGCGACGCCGGGCTCTTCCGGCGCGGTGCCGCCCTCGCCGCCGCCCTCGGCGCGCGCTTCGAGGAGCTCGGCGGCTTCGACGAGTTCAATTCGCCGACCTATTACGGGATCGACCTGTACGCCCTCGGGCTGTGGCGCGAGCTCCCGCCCGATCCGACCTTCGCCGAGCTCGGCGGTCGCATGGCGGCCGCGCTCTGGGCGGAGGTGATGGAGCGCTACCACGACCGGCTCCGCAACTGGTGCGGGCCGTTCACGCGCACCTACGGACCCGACGCGACGCGCTCGGCGACGCTGCTCGGTCTCTGGCACGCGGCCGTCAACGGCATGAAGGACGCGCCGCTCCCCGCGCTCGTCCCTGCCGGCGAGCCCGGCGAGACCCACCATGGCAACGACGTGATGGCAGGCCCGGTCATTGCCAGGCTTGCCTCCCCGGACCTGCTGGGCGCGCCGCGCCGCTCCGCTGTCCCGGCCGCCGCCGGGCGCAGCCTCGCCTGGCGAGTGGGGGAGCGGCGGATCAGCTCCTGGATCGGCGAGCGCCTCATGCTCGGGGCGGAGTGGAGCGCGCGCGACTGGCTCGGCTCGCCGCAAGCTGCACCGCTCACGGCGCACTGGTCTGAGCCCGGCGGCGTGGCTGCGCTCTGGCTCTCCGGGGCGCGTCAGGTCCATGCCGTCGCACTCCCGAGCCGCCTCGAGATCCACGAGCAGGTCGGTGCCGGCGAGGTCGCCACGGACTCCGAGCCGGACGCCCTCGGAGAGACCGATTCCGGCGCAGGGCGAACGGGCGCCGGGATCGCTCGCCGTGTCCGGCTTCTCGGAAGCGGGTTCCGTCCAGAGCTCGCCGGGAACGTCATCCACACCTCCGCGATGCGCATCGAGCTCCTCGGTGACGTGGTCTCGCTCGACGCGCGCCCCCTCGAAGGCGTCGCGAATCCGGCGGAGGTCGAGATCGTCGTCGGGCTCGGCCCCGCGACCCGGGCCGGGGGCCCCGCCCTCGCCCTCGTGTTCGCCCAGGCGACCCGTGAAGCTGAGCCTCGAAGGACACGCCGCGTAGGCTGCGGCCCCGGCGGACCGGCTGGACGACGGAGGCGGCCTTCCCGTCGGCGGGGCGGTGCCGCGCCTCAGTGCGATTCGTCCGTGCTGCCGGCTCCGTTCGCCGGCGGCGACGCAGCGGCCTCCGCGACGGCGTCGAGGAAGAGGCGCCCCGCCCGTGACGAGAACCACCGCGCGTGGCCGATGAGAAACGTCTCGTAGGTGACCCTGACCGCGTCCGGGGAGCCCACGATGCCGTCGAAGTACTCGAGCTCGGAGAGGGCGAAGCCGACGTGGACGAGGGGCAGGAGCACGGCGAGCGCCTCGGCCTCGCCCGCCTCCAGCGGGCGTTCGGCGAGGTAACCCTCGACGAGGGAGGTTGCGAGCGCCGGCCGGGCGATCTCCTGGGGCCTTTCCTGCAAGGCGAGCCAGGCGACGGCGTTGCGCTCGATCGCCGTCGCGAGGTCGAACATCGCGCTCGTCCGGTCGGCGAGCCCGAGGTCGATCACCCCGACGACCGTCGCTCGGCGTCCGGACGAGGACCAGAACAGGTTCGAGACGTGCCAGTCGTTGTGCGCCCAGGCGCTCGGGAGCGCCGCTGCGACAGACCCAAGCCGGTCGCGGTGGCCCGCGAGCGACCCGGCGACCTCAGCCCGCCAGCGAGAGGAGAGCTCCGGGCCTCCGAGCGCTGCCTCGAGCATCGGCCGCGCCGCTGCCTCGCGCTCGATCGCCCTCACGACGTCGGTGTCGTCGAGGACCCGGCCGAGCGGCTGGAGCGGCGAGGGCTTCCTCGCCGGCGCGACGTAGGTGGCGGCCGCGAGGTGGAGCCGGGCGAGCGCTCTCCCGGCGGCGTGCGCGTGGCCCGCGGTCGCGGGTGGCAGCCACGACGGCGCCTCGCGGTAGAGGTCGCGGCCTGCGCAGCGTTCGTGGACCTCGTAGGTCCAGGCGTCACGACCGATCACGGTCGTGCCGTCGGCATCGGCGAGCACCCGGGGGATGGGCACGGCGAGCCGGCGGAGATGCTCGGCGAAGCCGTGCTCCTCGGCAAGGCTCGCCGCGCTGCGCACGCGCTCGTCGTGGCGCTTGACGAGGACGGCGTGCCCACCCAGGGCCGGGAGCACGAGCGCGGCGCTCGAGAAGGGGCGGGGGCTTCGCCAGAGGACGCGCCGGGCGCCGCCTGCCTCGGGGAAGCGGCGGAGCACGGCGTCGGCCTCCGGCAGGCCTATCGGGTCCCACGTCGACTCGACGAGGTCGCCCTCGAGGCCGTGGACGAGGGTCACCGAGCCGTCGCGCTTCGCCGTGAGAGCCGGTACCAGGGGATCACGAGCTGCTGCAGCACGTAGGTGAGCCCGAAAAGCCCGACGGAGAGCGCCGCGGTGACCGCGACGGCGGCGTAGACGAGATCCGTGCGGAGCTGGTTGCTCTGCTCGGACATGAAGATGCCGAGCCCGCGCGTTGCGCCGACGTACTCGGCGAATATCGCGCCGACGACGGCGTAGGTGACCGCGATGCGCAGGCCGGCGAAGAAGTGGGGGAGCGCACCGGGGAGCTTCAGGCGGAGGAAGACCTGCCGGCGACGGGCGCCCATCGAGCGGAGCAGGTCGACGGCGTCGCGCTCGGCGGCGTCGAATCCCTCGGTCAGACCGACCGTCACGGGGAAGAAGGTCACGACCGCGACCACCACGAGCTTCGCGAGGAGCCCGAAGCCGAGCCAGAGGTCGACGATCGGCGCGATCGCGATGAGCGGCAGCGTCTGGGAGGTGACGAGGAGCGGGTAGAGCGCGTGGCGCGTGGCGCGCGAGAGCTCCATTGCCGTCGCGAGTGCGAAGCCGCACGCCAGCGAGAGGGAGAAGCCGATCAGCGTCTCTTCGAGTGTCGGGACGGTGTTTGCCCAGATCGCGCCTCGCCAGTCGAAGCCCTGGGTCGCGACGAGCCACGGGGAGGGCAGGATCTGCGGCCGGACGTGGCGCGCCGTGGCGTAGAGCTGCCAGGCGCCGAGGATGGCGGCGACGAGGAGGAGCGGCGGGAGGACCTTGCGCGCGTGCGCGGCGCGCCGGCGCGCTGCCGCGGGCGAGCGCACCGGCGCGCCGAGCAGTTCGGCCGGACGGGCGAGTGACGTCCTCATCGGCGTGCCGTCCCGTCCAGGTAGACGTTCGTGAACCAGCTCCCGATGTCGTGCGGCACCGAGTGGAGCACCGCACCGCTCGGCGAGTGGAGGATGCCGTGCTCCGCTGCGAAGCGCGTGTAGCCGTACCAGCGAGAGTAGGTCTGCACCCCAAAACGGCCCTTGGCGTCCAGCCAGAACGACTTCGCCATCAGCTTGGCGCTGTCGTAGACAAGGGCCGGGTTGCCGAAGACTCCCGGGTTGTCGGCGATGAGGATTCTCGCGGCCTCGGCCGGGTGGTGCGCGGCGAAGGTGAAGCCCCTCGCCGATGCCTGAACGAAGCGCGTCGCGACGTCCGGGTGCCGGGCGAGGAAGCCCCGACTCGAGATCAGCACCACCTCGTAGTGGTCGGGGAAGCCCCAGTGCTGGAGGTCGAAGTAGGACATCGGCTCCCCGGCGAGGCGCGCCTGGATCACCTCCCAGGTGACGAGCGGCCAGTCGAAGTCGGCGCGCCCGTCGTACACGGCGGCGTAGGCGGAGGTGTTGAGGTCGACGACCTTGAAGTTCGGCTTCCCGTCGGGCAGCGTCCCCTTGCAGCCGGCCTTCTCGATCAGGTACTCGATCGAGGCGATCTCGTCCGTCCCCCCGTCCCAGGCGAAGGTCTTTCCGACGAGGTCGCACGGCTGCCTGATCCCCGATCCCTTGCGGAAGCCGACGACGCTTGCCTGGTGCTGGAGGATCGCCATCACGGAGACGTCCGGCAGCCCGGAGGTCTCGTCGATCGCGACCTCGGACTCGAAGGAGATCCCGAAGTCCGCCTTGCCCGCGGCGACGAGCTCGTCGGGGAGCGTGGTCGTGTAGGGGATGATCTTCAGCCTGATCCCGGCGGCGCGGTAGTAGCCCAGCGTGTTTGCGACGTAGAAGCCGGTGTGGTCGGTGTTCGGCGTCCAGTCGAGCGCGAGAGTGACCACCGAGGGCGAGTTGGTGCGCTGCCTCGGCGGTGTCGCCGCGACGGCTGCCTCCGGCCGGGAGCGCCGGGCATGCTGGGCGCCGGCGGCGAGCGCCGGGACCGACGCCGTCAGCAGCGCGACGAGCACCACGAACGAATGCATTGCGCCGCGGCGAGCGGCCCACGTGCGGATCACCATGTGACGTCCCTTCGCTAGTACGACCTAGATCAGGTTCGACAGGTGTGCTCTCAGCCCGAAGCTCGTCGGGCACCCTGCGTCACTCAGGCCCCAGGTTACCCGCGATCGCGGGCGCGGGCGGTAGCGTTCGGGGATGCTTCGGCCGGTCGCCGGCGCAGCCGTGCCTCCTGGGACCGGGACGAGCGCGGAGCTCGAGGTCCGCGGCGTGCGCAAGTCGTTCCCGACCGACGAAGGAGGGATCGAGGTGCTTGCCGGGGTGGACCTCGTCGCGCGGCAGGGCGAGTTCGTCGCCGTCGTCGGACCGAGCGGGTGCGGCAAGTCGACGCTGCTCGCGATCCTCGCAGGGATCGAGCCACCCTCGGGGGGCGAGGTGCTCCTCGACGGCGAGCCGGTGACCGGCAGGGCCGGCCGCTTCGCCTACATGCCGCAGTCCGACGTCCTCCTCGACTGGCGCCGCGTCCTCGACAACGCGACGCTCGGGCTCGAGATCCGGGGCATGCCGCGGCGCGAGGCGCGCGCCAAGGTCGAGCCGCTGCTCGAGACCTTCGGGCTCGCCGGGTTCGAGCGCGCGTACCCCTTCCAGCTCTCGGGCGGGATGCGCCAGCGCGTCGCGCTCCTTCGCACCGTCGCCCAGGAGCAGGGCGTGCTCCTCCTCGACGAGCCGCTCGGCGCCCTCGACGCCCTGACGCGGAGGGACATGCAGATCTGGCTGGAGTCGGTGTGGGAGCGCTTCCGCTGGACGGTCGTGCTCGTCACCCACGACATCCGCGAGGCGGTCTATCTCGCCGACACCGTCTACGTCCTCTCGCCGCGACCGGCGTCGATCTGCCGCGGCGTCGCCGTCGACCTCCCGCGGCCGCGCACGCCGCAATCGGCGAGCTCGCCCCGCGCCCTCGAGCTCGAGGCCGAGCTGCTCGCCACCCTCGGCGGCTGAGCTTCCCGTAGCCTGGCCCTGACATGGCTGCGCAGACGCCACGCCGCCGGCCGGCGGTCGTGACCGCGCCGGCGGCCGCGGTGCTGGAGCTGACGGCGGCGCTCGCGCTGCTCGCCGCGGCGGCGATCGCCGGGGTGCTGCTCGTCCACCGTCCGTGGCCCAACCGCCTCGACGTCTGGGGTTTCTCGCTGCTGCCCGCGAACCTCGGCTCGCGCACCTACCACGACGTCGCCGACCTCGGATCGGCGCCGGTCTTCGCAGCCGGCATCCTCGTCACGGCGGCGATCGGCTGGTGGCGCGACCGGCCGCGCGCGCTCGCCTGCCTCCTCGGGCCGACCCTCGCCGTCTTCGTCACCGAGCGGATCGCCAAGCCCCTCGTCGGGCGGCACGCGGTGCTCGGCGGAAGCTCCTACCCGTCCGGGACGGTCACCGCCGTCGCGGCGCTCGCCGTCGCCGTCGTGCTCGTCTCGCCGAGGCTGCTGCGCCCGCTGTCCGCCCTCCTCACGGCGTTCGCGGTCCTGGCGGTGTGCGCGGCGGTCGTGGGCATGAGATGGCACTACCCGACGGACACGATGGGCGGGATCGGCGTCGGCGCGGGCTCGGTGCTGCTCGTGGACGGCCTCGCCCACCTGCCCGGCGCGCTGCGGAGCGGCGCCGGCCGGCGGGCGGTGCCTCAGTCCTCCTCGCCGTCCACCGACTCCGGGTCGTCGAGCCACGCGCCGGACTCGACCGCCTCGACGAGGTCGAGCGGGACCTGGTCCTCCTCCCACTCGTCGTCGTAGTCGACCTCGCTGTCGCGAAGCGCGGCGAACGGGGCGTCCTCACGCTCGAAGGGTTCAGGCGGCTCGCGTTCGGGTAGCTCGTAGCGCCTCGGCACCCCACCACTGTGGCGGCTCGGGGCGGCCACGGCAAGGCTCCGCGTCTCGCAGCGCTCAGGAGGCCTCGGGCCGGGTGTCGGGCTCGGTCGGCCGGGGGCGGAGCGGCAACCGCGCGATGTCCTCGGGCGCCGTTCCCGCCTCCGACTTCCCCAGATGCTCGTAGCGGTCGATGCGGCTCCCGACGCCGGAGGCGATCGTGCGCTCGAACCAGAGCGCCCGCTCGGCGGCGTCCTTGAGCTCCTCCTCGCCGTTCAGCACGCGCACCCAGCCGCGCGCGTCGCGCGTCTGCCGGTGAGCCTCCTCCACCTGCCGCCTCCGTGATGCACGGACTCCGAGCGCGATCGCGACCACCGCGACCGCGACCACCGAGCAAGCGACGGCGATCCATGCCATGGCGCTCGCCTCCTCTGCTGCTCCCAACCCCCTCTGCCGGCCGGTCGGCCGGCCGTGACAAGGTTCGTAACCATCTTGGCACCACCTCGCAACGACGGGTAGGCGCCGAGACCGGGGCCGCAGGGCAGCGGCGGCGCCAGCGTGCCGCTTCCGCGGTGGCGGCGCGAAGCATGTCGTTCCTGCTGTCGGGCGGCCGGGTGCGCGCGGCGCCGCCCGGCTCGGCTACGCGCCCGCCAGGGAGAGCAGGATCTGGGCGAGGGTCAGCGCGCCGGCCGGCGCGGTGATCACGAGCCCGCGGGGGTAGGCGATCGCGACGTCGACGCCGACGGAGCGGGCGCCGAGCTTTCGGGTCCCGAGGAACTCGACCGGGAGCGGCTCGCCGGCGAGCGCGACGAAGACGGTCCCGCCTTTGGACGAGGTGATCGGGATCACGCGGCGGTCCCGGACGACGCGCTCGCGCCCCTTGGCGAGCGTCCCCCCGCCGTGGAGCAGGCTCTGCGCGAACTTCCCCGGCTCGGTGAGGCCGCCGAAGTCGCTGGTGAAGGAGCTCGCGCTCGATCCCGTGATCTCGATCCACTTGCCGGCGAGCTTGGCCACGACCGCCGCGGCGACCGGCCCGCTCGGGGCGTTCGGCGTCTTCTCGAGGGCGACGCGCCAGTACGGCGCCGCCGCCTCCAGGTACACCACGCCGGGGAGCGCGACGAAGTTGACGGGACCGACCGCCTTGGAGCCGGTGCGCACGACGATCTCGCCGGCCACCTGCCGGCCGCGGTCGGTCGAACGCAGCCTGAAGGCGAGGCGCTCGCCCGTCTCGGTGATCGAGCCGGCGAAGGCGAGCGAAGACTGCCGGGCGAGCGCGTCCGCGCTCATCCTGAGTATCCGCCCGGCGGGCAGTGCCGCGAGGCCACCGGATCGGGCCGGGAGCCTCGGGCTCGACGCCGAGAGCGCGCCGGAGCGTGACGCGGGCCTGCCGGTCCGGGGTGTGATGCCGCCCCAGCCGCCGAGCGCCAGCGCGCCCGCCGTCGTCACGGCGACCGTGCCGGCCAGCCCGCCGAGCGATCGTGGCCGACGCGCCATCGAGAACCTCCGCTTTCGTACCGGGCCGGTGCGGCCGGCTGGAACTGTGTCCACGTGCCCGGCAAGGTCGAGACCGCCTCGACGCGCGCGTGCTCCGACGCGATGACGACCGGGTCTCGCCGCGGCTTGAGTGCCCGGCGGACTCGCACCTGTCGTCGTCATTCGCACCTGTCGTCGTCACTCGCTCGCGTCGGCGAGCACGACGGAGACCCTCGGCTCCTCGGCGGCGACCAGGTCGAGCTCGGCGGCGTTGACGGCCTCGCGGAGGTCGGCGCGTCCGAGCTCGAGCAGCGTCACGAGCTCGGCGGGACCCTCGACCCGAAGGAGGTCCACCGGCCAGCGAATCGAGCGCTTGGCGACGGTCTTCGCCCGGCGGACCTCGCCGAGCACCTGCCCGACCGCGTCGAGCAGGTCCGGGCGCGCGCCGTCGCCGGGGGAGAGCTCCGACGGCTCGGGCCAGCGCTCGGAGTGGACCGAGGAGTCGTGCCACCACGACCAGGCCTCCTCGGTCGCGAAGGGGAGGAACGGCGCGAACAGTCGGAGCTGGACCGAGAGGGCAAGGGCGAGGGCGCCTCGCGCCGAGGCGGCGCCCGCGCCGTCGTCGCCCCTGCCCCCGTAAGCACGGCCCTTCACGAGCTCCAGGTAGTCGTCGCAGAACGACCAGAAGAACTGCTCGACCCGCTCGAGCGCCCTCGCGTGCTCGAAGCTCTCCAGCGCTTCGGTGGTCTCGGCGACGACGTCGCGCAGCCGGGCAAGCATCGCGGCGTCGAGCGCGACCAGCCCGTCCGGCGCCCGCGCCGCCGCCCGGTCCGGCCCGTGACCGTCGAGGCGTGAGACGCCGAACTTCGTCGCCTGGAGGATCTTGATGGCCAGGCGGCGGCCGATGCGCATCTGCTGCTCGTCGAAGGCGGTGTCGACGCCGAGGCGCGCCGACGCCGCCCAGTAGCGGACGGCGTCGGAGCCGTATGCGTCGAGCGGCTCGCTCGGGACGACCACGTTGCCCGTGGACTTCGACATCTTCTTCCGGTCGGGGTCGAGGATCCAGCCGGAGATGGCCGCGTGGCGCCAGGGGAGGTCGCCGTGGCCGAGCAGCGAGCGAGTCACGGTCGAGAACAGCCAGGTGCGGATGATGTCGTGCCCCTGGGGCCGGACGTCCATCGGGAACACCCTCGAGAGCAGGTCGCCGTCCTCGCCCCATCGCGCCGCGATCTGGGGGCTGAGCGAGGAGGTCGCCCAGGTGTCCATGACGTCGGGATCGCCGACGAAGCCGCCCGGCGTTCCCCGTTGGGACTCCTCGAAGCCGTCGGGTGCCTCCGCCGAGGGGTCGACCGGGAGACGTTTCTCGCCAGCGAGGATCGGGTGCGCCTCGTCGACGGACCCGTCGGCGCGGACCGGGTACCAGACGGGGAAGGGCACGCCGAAGAAGCGTTGGCGCGAGATGTTCCAGTCGCCCGTCAGGCCCTCGACCCAGGACTCGAACCGTGCGCGCATGAACTCGGGATGCCAGGCGAGCTGGCGGCCGGCCCTCAGCAGGTCGTCGCGAAGCGACATCGTCCGCACGTACCACTGGAGGGAGGAGACGATCTCGAGGGGTCGCTCGCCCTTCTCGTAGAACTTGACGAAGTGGGTGATCGGCCGGGGCTCGCCGACCAGGTGCCCGGCCTCTGCCAGCAGCTCGACGAGACGCCGCTGGGCCGCCTTCACGGTCTTGCCCTCGAGCTCGGCGTAGTGGCGCGCCGCGGCAGCGGGGTCGGCGCATTCCCATCCCGGCGAGCCGAACGGGGCGTGCTCGAGCCGACCGCTCCTGCCGACGACGGTGCGCGTCGGCAGCGAGAGCTCCCGCCACCAGGTGACGTCGGTGAGGTCGCCGAAGGTGCAGACCATCGCGATGCCCGTGCCCTTCTCGGGGTCGGCGAGCGGGTGGGCGAGGACCGGCACCTCCACGCCGAACAGGGGCGTGAGGGCGCTCGTGCCGAAGCGCGACCGGTAGCGGGGATCCTCGGGGTGGGCGACGAGGGCGACGCAGGAAGGCACGAGCTCGGGCCTCGTGGTCTCGATCTCGACCGGCGCCCTCCCGCCGGCCCCGTCGAAGCGGATCCTGTGGTAGGCGCCTGGCACCTCCCTGTCGACCAGCTCGGCCTGGGCTATCGCCGAGCGGAAGTCGACGTCCCACAGCGTCGGCGCCTCCTGGCGGTAGGCGTGGCCCGGCTCGAGGAGGCGCAGGAAGGCGCGCTGGGAGATGCGCCGGGCCGATTCCCCGATCGTCGTGTATTGCAGGCTCCAGTCGAACGACATCCCGACGCGGCGGAACAGCTCCTCGAAGGCACGCTCGTCCTCGGCGGTGAGCCTGCGGCAGAGCTCGACGAAGTTGGGCCTGGAGACGGCGGCAGGCTCCTTGGGCGGCCGCTCCGGCAACTTGAAGTCGGGGTCGAACGGCTTGGAGGGGTCGCAGCGCACGCCGAAGTGATTCTGCACGCGGCGCTCGGTGGCGAGACCGTTGTCGTCCCAGCCGATCGGGTAGAAGACCGACTTTCCCCGCATCCGCTGGTACCGGACCACGACGTCGGTCTGGGTGTAGGAGAAGACGTGACCGACGTGCAACGAGCCGGAGACGGTCGGCGGCGGCGTGTCCACCGAGAAGACCCCGGCGCGCATGCTGTCGCGGTCGAAGCGGTAGATCCCCTCGGCCTCCCAGCGCGCCGCCCAGCGTTGCTCGAGCCCCTCCAGCCCCGGGCGCTCGGGGACGCCGCTGCCCGCGAGGCGCGCAGGCGGGTGGTGGTCACGCATGGGATTAGTAGGGTACCTGCATGCTGCGGCTCTTCGACACCGCGACGGGTGCCGTCGCGCCGCCGGCAGGTCGAGCAGGCACGCGGGTCGGCCTCTACGTCTGCGGTGCCACCGTCTACGGCCCGCCGCACGTCGGCCACGGGAGGTTCGCGCTCGTCTACGACGTCATGCGTCGCTACCTCGAGCACTCCGGCTACGACGTGAGGCACGTGTCGAACATCACCGACGTCGACGACAAGGTGATCGACCGCGCCGCCGCCGAAGGTCGCGACTGGCGCGACGTCGCAGCGGAGTCCGAGGAGCAGTGGTGGACGGCGATGGACGCGATGGGCGTGCTCCGGCCCCACGAGGTGCCGCACGCCACGGACTACGTCGATGAGATGGTCGACCTCGTCGCCGAGCTCGTGCGGCGCGACGTCGCCTACGAGACCTCCGACGGCGTCTACCTGGCGTGCGACGCCGTCGACGGCTACGGCATGCTCGCCCATCAGGGCCTCGACAGCCTGCGCAGGGGCGCCCGCGCCGTGGTCGGCGAGGAGAAAAGGTCGCCGCTCGACTTCGCGGTGTGGAAGAAGGCCAAGCCGGGGGAGCCGACGTGGCCCTCGCCGTTCGGCGCGGGGAGGCCGGGGTGGCACACGGAGTGCGTCGTGATGTCGCTCGCGCTCCTCGGCGAGGGCTTCGAGCTGCACGGCGGCGGCCTCGACCTCGTCTTCCCCCACCACGAGAACGAGCGGGCGCAGGCGGTGGCGCTCGGTCGCCAGTTCGCGCGCCATTGGGCGCACAACGGGCTCGTCGTCGTCGGCGGCGAGAAGATGTCGAAGTCCCTTGGCAACTACATCGAGCTCCGGACGGTGCTCGAGCGCTACGACCCCCGTGCGTACCGGCTGCTCGTCCTGAGGTCCTACTACCGCTCGCCGCTCGAGGTCGGCCCGTCGACGCTCGCCGACGCGGCCGCCGCACTCCAGCGCGTCGACGAGCTCGCCCGGCGCCTCGAGGGGGCGAGGCCGCGTCGCGGGCCGGCAGGGCCGGGCGTCGGGGCAGAGACGACCCGCGTCGCACCGACGCCCGAGGCGACCGCGCTACGGGCGAGCTTCACCGAGGCGATGGACGACGACCTTGCGACCCCCCGAGCCGTCGCGGAGCTGCTCGGCGCGGTGCGCGAGTCGAACAGGTTGCTCGACGGCGACGACGCCCGCAGCGCCCTGGCGCTCGGTGACGTCGCGCTCGAGCTGCTCGGAGTGCTCGGGATCGCACCGGCCGGCGTCGAGGCGCCCGCGGCAGCGATCGTCGAGCTGGCCGAACGTCGGGAGTCGGCGCGCCGCGCCGGCGACTACGCCGCCGCCGACCAGCTGCGAGACGAGATCTCCGTCCTCGGCTGGAAGGTGGACGACCTCCCGGACGGCCCCCGCCTGCATCGCTGAGCGCCGCTCGACGCCACTCCACGTGGCCCGGGACGCGTCCCGCGCGCGCCCCTCGCGTGCCGCTGCGAACGGGTCCTGCAGGCCGACGTCGAGCCAGATGGCCCGTGCGGCGCGCCGAAGGGCGGCACGGACCGGGCCGACGTGGCGTGAGCTCCGGGGCAACAAGTAGTACGGTCCTCCGCCCCACTGCGCCACGGCACCCCTCCCTGGTGAGCTACCGGCACGACGAGCACGGCGTGACGTCCCTCATGCTCGCGACGTCGAGAGGCACAATGTCACACATGGGCGCCAGAACGCAAGCGCCGCGACGCAAAGGCCAGGAGATTCCAAGAAGAACGGTCCATCTATGATCACGGAACGTAGTATTGGAAGCACCTGGCGCGCGCATCGAGCCGGCTCCGGCAGCGGAGCTCAGCGGCCGAGCGGCTTCTTGAAGATGAACACGACCTGCTCGGGGTTCGGCGAGCCGAGGTGGTCGACCCGGCCGAAGTTGACGAGCTCCCAGCCCTCGCGCCCCTTGGCTGCGAGCATCGAGACGAGCCCGGCGGTGAAGCGGTCCTCGGCCCAGTCCTCGCCGGCCTTCCAGCTGCCGGTCCAGACCACGGTGTCGTAGAGCCAGCTCGTCATCACCGGAACCCCCCGCGGCCTCGGCGCCCGTACCAGGCGCCGCCCGAAGCGTGCTTGCGCAGAATGTTATCGACGGCGCCGCGAAGGCCCTGTTCCAGAGGCCGCGTACGCGAAAAGCGGCCCGGCGCGCTTTGCAGTGGGTTGGAAGCCTGGCGCCCGGCTGGTCCGGCCGCCGGGGAGTGCGCCGGCGTCGCATGGCTGCCGGCGAGGGCTCGCGCCGAGCGGTGCGTGATCGGAGGTCGGGAACGATGGTCAACGGTTGGTCCACTCGCGCCGGTGTCGCGGCCCTCGTCGCGGCCTGCGCCGGGTTCGGGCTCGGGTTCGCCCTGTTCGGGTCGGGGGGAGGCGGGGAGGCGGTCCTCACCTCGGCTGCGGGCACCGGCACGACCGGCGCCGCGGCGGGCGGGAGGATCTCGGTCACCGGGAGCGCCGAGGTGACCGGCACGCCCGACACGATGACGCTGCAGATGGGCGCCACCACGAACGCCGCCTCGGCGTCAGCCGCGCTCGACCGCAACGACGCCGAGGTCGCGGCGCTCGAGGCGGTGCTCAAGTCCGCCGGCGTGCCCGCTGCGGACATGCAGACGAGCAACTTGACCCTCGGGCCGACGTACGACTCGGCTGGCAACGTGGACGGCTACCAGGCGAGCGACGACCTGACCCTGGAGCTGCACGGCCTCGCGCACGCCGGCTCGGTCGTCGACGCCGCTGCTCACGCGGTCGGGAACGACGTCCAGATCGACGGGATCTCCTTCTCGATCTCCAACACCTCTTCGCTGCTCGCCACGGCGCGCGTCGAGGCGATGCGCGATGCCGGGTCAAGGG
>JAKAOD010000399.1 GCA_021823365.1 Actinomycetes bacterium
CCGACACCGACCTGGGGACGGTGACCACGACCGAGTCTGTCGAGTACGAGTCGATGGTCGCCCGCACCGTCCCGAACATCACCGTCGTCACCATGAAGCCGAAGAAGTTCGACCCCGAGATCCTCACCTTGTTCCCGCCTTGGTCGGGTCCGGTCGCCGGAGCCACCGACCGGACGACCGGCGTCGGCGACCCGTAGACGTCGGTGAACGAGCCGTGCCTGTAGGGCATCGGGTAGGCGTCCACTCCGGTTCCCGATGCGTCGACCATGAGCATCTGTGTCACCGTGCCTGGCGTCTCCCCATCGACCTTCATCGCGCCGAAGGTGATCGAGGAGAAATCGGGCATCGGTGACTGGGTTGTCCCGTAGAGCGACAGAGGGGCTTCGACGATCCACTCGGCGCTCGACCCGGGCTCTGTGTAGGTGAGTGCCTTCGACCAGGTCCACCCCGACGTCTCGTCGATCACGTCGATCCTCCAGTGGCCCGACGCCTGCTCTGCGATCGAGGCCGATATGCGGTTGCCGGGTCTGACCGGACGAGGGATGTCGACGGGGATGGCCGGGAGGGCCTCATACCACGCGTAGTAGCTGACGGAGTCGTGGACGGTGTGCTCGGTCACGCCGGCCTGGATGAGGTCTTGGTTGCTGAGGCCGCCGAGGCCGATCCACTCGGCTGCGAACGTTGTGGTGCTGCTCGCGGCCACGGGCGGCACGTTCCAGCTGCCGCTGACCTGACGGTACGCACTACCGAGGAGGAAGGAGCCCGACCAAAGCTCGCTCGCGTAGCAACTGGTCTTAGGTCCGCTGTCCGCGGACAACGACCCCTGGGAGGCACCGGCGACGCTCGTAAAGCCGAAGAACCCGATGCAAGCCACCACGACGCCCATGACGATCCGGTGGGCGAGACGCGCGGCGCCATCACGAAGATCCCTTGCCTTGGCGCAGAACATGACCGTCCCCTTTGGCCCATCTGCCGGCACCGTGCCGGCATGGCCTTATGAGGGCGGCACCTCGGACGGTCCCGCGACGAAGTTCCGCAACGACACGATCTCGTGCGTCAAGCTGCGTGCAAGTGCTGTCGCCTGGCGACCCGTGCCCGATCAGCTCACAACAGGATCGAGCGGGCGTCGGTCGGGCTATGGGAGGAGGCGCACCCGAAGGTTGGGGAGCTCGACGCTCAGGACACGCCAGACGACTCCGAAATCGACGCCGTCGTACTCGTGGGCGATGAAGTTGCGCATGGCCCGCACCTGGTGCCATGGGACGTTCGGGTGCTCCTGCCGCACGCGCTCGGGAAGCAGCTCGCACGCGGTGTTCAGATCGACGATCACGCTCTTCGCCGCAGCTTGGAGGATGGGGTCAGCGAAGAACGCCGGTGCGCCTCGGTCGACGATCGATGCGCCAAGGGCGAAGAGCCGGCCGAGATCCTCCATCGTCTGGGCGAGACGGTCCTCCAGCCTCGCCTCTCGAACGTTCGCCTCGTCACCCTCGGAGAGGACGATCTCGGCCTCTGGCCGTGGGGTAGGGGCGAACTGACCGCCGCCAGGCGTGCCCCTCGGGCGCCGCGGTTGTCTCACAGCCACAGTGCCTCGACGACGATCGCCGAGGCGTCGGTGAGCGGGACGTCGGAGACGACGTCGACCTCGTAGCCGGTCAGCTGCTCGACGTCGAGTTGGAAGCCGGCCATGTCGAGCAACGACGCCTCCTCGTCGGGGGTGACGAGGAGGTCGATGTCGCTCGAGAGCGTGTCGGTCCCGCGGGCGACCGATCCGAAGACGCGCACATGAAGGAGATGGTGCCTGGCAGCGAGCCGCTTCACCTCGTCACGACAGCGGTCCAGCACGACCGAGGGGAGCGGGCGAGTCGCCTTGAGAAGACGGCGCATCGTCTCCGGCTCCGGGGTGAGCTTTCCGGACTCGTAGGAGGAGATCCGGGCCTGGCTCGTTCGGGCACGACGAGCGAGCTGGCGCTGGGTCAGGCCGGCAGTTCTCCGTGCCACCCGCAGCGCCGCGCCGAGCTCATTGGTCTCCACCGGCTCGATGATATCACATGGTGTCATGCGGCTCTCCGTCCCTGCCGCCTCCCGACTCGTGCCCCGATCAGCCCGACCATGATCGAGCGGGCGTCGGTCGCGCCGAGGCTGCGCACCTCTGCAGCCGACGGCATGGCAGCCGTCTCGGCGAAGGTGTGCACCGAGACCCTGTGGTCCCGCTCGGGCAGGAGCAGGCCGAGCACCTCGATCTTTTTCAGCAGGACGGCGTGGATCGCCTCGTCGAGCGTGCCCGGGGCGATGAGCGTGGTGCAGCGCACGTGGCTCTCCTGGCCGATGCGGTGCAGGCGTGACTCTGCCTGGGTGACGAGGTCGGGCGTCCAGTCCGTCTCGACGAAGAGCGCGTCAGCCGCCCTCGTGAGGGTGATCCCCACCCCGGCGGCCACGAGCTGGCAGACGAGCACCCCGATCTTGCCGGCTTGGAAGTCGTCGATGATCCGGTCCCGCTTCGAGTCGGCGGTCTGGCCGTCGATCACCTCGACCCGGGCGAGGTCGGCCGGCACGGCGGCCGCCATGGCGGCGGTCACCGACTTGTGGTGCGTCCAGACGACGAGCGGGCGCACGGCGGAGGTCGTCGAAGCGTCGCGCTGCGCATTGGCCGTCACCCACTCGGCCACGATCTCGGCGGCGGCCGGGACCTTCACGAGCCCGGCCGCCCGGCGCAGCTGGGAGACGAACCCGAGGTTGTCGCCGGCGAAGTCGGCCTGCTCGCCGGCATCGGGCAGGCGGCCCTCTTCGGCGCAGAACGCATCGAGCCACTCCTCGACCTTCGCGGTCACCTCGTCGTAGGCGGCGTCGTAGTCCGAGGCGTCGACGTCGACGAACTTCGCGTAGCGAGAGAGCCCCGGCAGATCCGCGCTCGGTCCGCGGCGCACCCAGACCGCCTCGTCGAGGATCCGGCGCAGCTCGGGGAGGCGCTGTCTGCGAGGCACCCACCCGCCGAAGCGGTCCGCTCGGGCGTAGCGCTCGCAGAAGGCCCGCCGACCGCCGAAGACGGCGTCGAGCTGGCCGGTCATCGCCAGCATCGGCGCCATCTGGGTGGGCTTTGCGAACATCGGGGTCCCGGTCGCACAGATCACCCATCGCGCAGCCCGGGCGAGCCGGCGGGCGGCCCGGGAGCGTGCCGAGGCCCAGTGCATCGCCCGGTGCGCCTCGTCGTAGACGAGCAGGTCGGGCCGCCAGGCACAGAGTCGCTCGAGGAGCGCCGGGCGGGCGGCGACGAGCGAGTCGGGCACGATGACGACGCCGCCAGCCGGCAGCTCGGGCTCCTTCTTCCCAGAGGTGATGCGACAGACCCTTGTTGGGGTTGGCACACTGGAGCCCAGCGCGGGGGCGCCGAGCCTCGGTGGTACGAAGGATGTTGGCGCCCCCGCCACTTCTCCGCCGACACCTGACTGGAGCGTCTCTCGCAGCCAGTGCGTCGTCACGACCGGCGGGCAGCACACGA
>JAKAOD010000400.1 GCA_021823365.1 Actinomycetes bacterium
GCGACCTCGGCGCCGACGGAGCAGCGGGCGCCGGCGCTGCTCGCGCCACGGCCGCGGCGGTCGTAGCGGTAGACACGAAAGCGTTGTGACAGGCGCTCGGCGAGCGTCGCGAAGCTGGCGCGGTCACACCCGGCTCCGGCGACGACGACGAGCGCCGGGCCCTCGCCGGCGGGCTCGAATGCGATCGACGTGCCGTCGGGGGACAGCACCGTCTCGATCGACGGGTCAGCCGGGTGCCGGCGACGGTCGGGCGCGGGGTCGTTCAGACGCGTCGCCGGCGCGCCCGGCGCGCCTTCAGCACGCGCAGCAGCTTTCGGAGGATGAAGAGCACGGAGGAAGACTAGGCGGCGGAGACCGCACCCGCGGGTCCACCCGGGCGGTCGAAGCCGAACGGGCCGAGGCCGTCACGCCGAGCTGTGGCCCACCTGCGCGCCTGCGGACCGGTGAGCCGCAGAGCGAGCTGTGAAGCGACGCTGCGGCGTAACGCGCTGTTGAACATCTGCCGTCACGTTCGGTCGGGGGAACCGCATGGTGCATCGCGCCAGCTGGAGCTGGAGCTGGGATCTCGAGGGGGGCGGCGAGACCTGCGGCCACCGCGCCGAGGGCTGTGCGCGCAGGTCCCTCGTCGACCGCGCCGCCGGAGCGGTCCACACCGACCTTGCGCTGTGCCGGCTGGCCGCGGGCGGGCGCCTCGACGCCCACGCCCATTCCTACGAGCGTTGCGTCTACGTGCTCGGCGGGCGTCCGGTCCTGGAGCTGGACGGCAAGATGCACCAGCTGGAGACGGGGCGCTTCGCGCTCTTCCCGGTCGGGGTCGTCCATGCGTGGCGGAACGCCGGCAGCGGGCGCGTCCGCTGGATCGAGACGCAGGCGCCGCAGGCGCCGCGACGCCGTTCCTACCGGTGGCCGGCCCACTGGAGGCGGCTCGCCGGACAGCTCGGTGCGGCCGAGGATCTGTAACGCGACACTGAACACGGCGCGCTGGCAGCGCCGATCGGCTGGTCCGGCGAAGGAGGAGGACGGACGGGTTCCGGAACAGTGGTGGCGATCGGCGGCACCTCGGGGATCGGGAACGTGCTCGCGGGTGGGTACGCCAGGCGCGGCTTCGACGTGGTCATCGCCGGCGCCGGCGCGGCCCGCTACCCTCCGGCCACGGAGGCCGGGGCGCTGCCGCGGCCCGGGGTGTGCGCCCCGTAACGCTCGATCTCCCGGTCGAGGTCGAGGGGGGCCGGCCGGCCCTTGCTCGCATGCACGAGGTCGTCGCTCAGCCGGTCGGGGGGCACGACCCAGCAGACCTCGAGCTCGATGCCGTCGGGGTCGCGCGCGTAGACCGCCTTCGTCGTGAAGTGGTCCGACGCCCCGACGATCGCTCCGTGCTCGGCGAGGAGCGAGGCGATGCGCGCCAGCTCGGCGAGCGTGTCGACCTCCCAGCCGAGGTGGTAGAGCCCGACGGTGCTCCTCCCCGCCGTCGAGGCGCCCGCGGCTGCACCGATCTGGAAGACCCCGAGGTCGTGGTCGTTGCCCGACCCCGGCGCCCGGAGGAACGCCGCCTGGCCGGGCACGCAGCTCAGCACCTCGAACCCGAGGACGCCCTCGTAGAACGCTCTCGACCGCTCGAGGTCGCGCACGTAGAGCACAGCATGGTTCAAGCGGGTGATCGGCATGGGCCACCTCCTGGCAGCGCAAGTGTAGTTGCTTACGCAACGATCTTGTCCGCCCCACCGGTCACATTCCGCGACCCCGCGGTGCTAATGAGGTGATGGGAGTTGGGATCGAGCTCGTGCACGACGGCACCGCCGCAGAGATCGGCCCGACCACGGGCGGAGCACCGAGCGTGGGCGCCGCGCGAGCCGACGGGCGGGCGCACGGCGGGTTCGAGCGGTTCTTCCACGAGCAGTACCCGGTCGTCCTGCGCATCGCCTATGGCGTCGTGCGCGACGCCCACCTCGCAGAGGACGTGGCCCAGGACGTGCTCATCGCGGCGCAGCGCCGCTTCCCCGACCCGCTGGGCTCGAGCCACGCCGCGGCTTGGGTGCGCGTCGCGGCGAGCCATCTCGCGCTGAACTCGGTCCGCGGGCGACGCCGGCGTGAGGACCGCCACGGCCGCGCCAGGATGCCCTGCGCGCCGGCCGGGCCCGAGGAGATCGCCGTCGTGCGCGAGGAGGAGTCGCAGCTGCGCGCCGCGCTCGCCCGGCTGCCCCGCCACTCGGCGACCGTGCTCGTGCTCAGGCACAGCGGCCTCAGCTACGCCGAGGTCGCCGAGTCGATGGGCGTGAAGGTCGGGCAGGTCGGCACGATGCTGCGCCGGGCAGAGGCGGCGCTGCGCAAGGAGCTCACGCGCAAGGAGGTCGATCGTGATGTACGCGCGCCACGTTCCTGACGGAAGGCTGCGCCGGCTCCTCGACGAGCCGTTCGCCGTCCCCGATCGCGACGTCGCCCACGCCGGGCGCTGCACCAGGTGCCGGGCACGTCTCGAGGCGATCGCCGGCGACGCCTCGTCGGCGCGCCGGCTCGTCGCGGCTCCCGCCGCCGTGCAGGACCTCGACGTCGCCTGGACAGACCTGGCCGCCCGGGCGGCAGGCCCGCGACGGGTCGCCGCCCTGCGCGGGGCGCCACGGCGACGGTGGCGCCTGGCTGGGACCTCGCTCGGCACCGGCGCGTCGGTCGCCGCCGTGAGCGTCGCCGTCGCCGGGATCGCCGCGGCCGCGACCCTGACGACCGTCTTCGCTCCGACGGCGGTCGTGCCGGTCCCGGTCAGCAAGGCGGACCTCCAGCCGCTCGCGGCGCTGCTCCGGCTCGCCAAGGGGTCGGCGAACGCCTTCGCCCAACCTTCGGGCTCGAGCGCGCTGCCGTTCGGGACGGTCAGCTGGTCCTCTTCGGGCCACGGCGAGAAGGTGGCGAGCCTCGCCGCCGCTGAGGCGGCGACCGGCGTCACCGTCTCGCTCCCCGCCACGCTGCCGGCCGGCGTCGGCGCGCCGAGCTCCTACTTCGTGGCGCCGAAGCTGACGGCCACCGTCGACTTCGACTCGAGCGCCGGCGCCGCCCTGTCCGGGAGCACGCTCGTCGTCACGATCGGTCCAGGCGTCGCGGTGAGCTATTCCGGCTCGGGCGGCGTCTCCGGCGTCGTGCCCCTCGCCGTCGCAGCCGTCGAGCGGCCCGTCGCGACCTCGAGCGGGGCGACGACGAGCGAGCTCGAGAGCTTCCTGCTCTCCCAGCCCGGGGTGCCGTCCGACCTCGCCGGCGAGCTGCGCCTGCTCGCCAACCCCTCGACGACGCTTCCCGTCCCGGTGCCGCCGGGGGCGAGCTCTTCGACGGTGACCGTCGACGGGTCGCAGGCCGTCGTCCTCACGGACCAGTCCCGGGTCGCCTCGGGCGCGGTCTGGGTGGGCGGTGGCGACGTGCACGTCGTGGCAGGCTTGCTCGACGCGAAAGATCTCCTGGGTGTCGCTCGCCAGGTGGGCTGACGTCCCCGCCGGCCCCGGGAGATCGG
>JAKAOD010000401.1 GCA_021823365.1 Actinomycetes bacterium
CCAAGGGCGGCGGCTCGCTCACCGCGCTCCCGGTGATCGAGACCAAGGCGGGCGACATCTCCGCCTACATCCCGACGAACGTCATCTCGATCACCGACGGGCAGATCTTCCTCGAGACCGACCTGTTCAACTCCGGCGTCCGCCCGGCGATGCACATCGGCAACTCCGTGAGCCGGGTCGGCGGGGCGGCCCAGATCAAGGCGATGCGCTCGATCGTCGGATCGCTCAAGCTCGACCTGGCGCAGTTCCGCGATCTGGAGGCGTTCGCGACCTTCGGCTCCGAGCTCGACAAGGCCTCCCAGGCGCAGCTCGACCGCGGCTACCGCCTGACGGAGCTGTTGAAGCAGGGGATCAACGACCCGATACCCGTCGAGGAGCAGGTCCTCGTCGTCTACGCCGGGGTGCGCGGCCAGGTCGACGACGTCCCCGTGGAGGACGTACGCCGCTTCGAGGAGGCGCTGCGCTCGCACATGCGCGCCGCGCACCCGGAGCTCCTCGCCAAGATCCGCAAGGAGGGCGTGCTGCCCGACGAGAAGGAGCTCGTCGCCGCCATCGAGGAGGTCAAGGCGGGCTTCGCCAGCGGCGCGAAGGAGGCGCGTCGGGGTGTCGAGCCGGCGGTCGAGGACGGGGCGGCCTGAGCGGTGGCAGGCGGTCAGGAGCGCGAGCTCAGGCGGCGGATCCGCACGGTCGAGTCGACGAAGAAGATCACCCGCGCCTTCGAGCTGATCGCCGCCTCCCAGATCGTGCGTGCCCAGTCGCGCATCGCCGGGGCGCGCCCGTACGTGCACGGGATGCAGGAGGTGCTCGCGACGACCGCCGCCGAGGCGACCGGGGCGACGCGCCTTCTCGGGACGCCCGAGCGGCCAGGTCGCGTGCTGCTCCTCGTCGTCGCTGCCGATCGCGGCCTCTGCGGCGGCTACAACCTCATGGCGCTTCGGACCGCCGAGCGGCTGATGGCGGCCGGCGAGGCGGAAGGCCGGGCCTACCGGCTCGTCACGGTCGGCCGCAAGGGCGCCGGCTACTTCCGGTTCCGCCACCGCGAGGTGCGCCGCGCGTTCACCCAGATGACCGACCGGCCGGCCTTCGCCGACGCGCGCGCCGTCGCCGCCGAGGTCGTGCCGCCGTTCCTCTCCGGCGAGGTCGACCTCGTCCAGCTGGTCTCCTGGCGCTTCCGCTCGGCGGGGAGCCAGGTGCTCTCGACCGAGCAGGTGCTGCCGTTGCCGGCGGCCTCCGCCAGGCCGGCGGCTCCTTCCGGCGGCGGCTTCTACGACTTCGAGCCCTCGGCGGAGGAGCTCCTCGGGCTGCTCGTCCCCCAGTACGCCGAGGCCGTCGTCTACCAGGCGCTGCTCGAGGCGTCGGCCTCGGAGCACACCGCCCGCCAGCGGGCGATGTCCGCCGCCACGGAGAACGCCGAGGAGCTGATCAAGACCCTGCGGCGCGTGATGAACCGCGTGCGACAGGATGCCGTCACGACGGAGATCATGGAGATCGTCGGGGGAGCCGAGGCGCTGCGCCAGGGCGCCCGCGACCGGATCGCCGCTGCCGACCACGACATCGACCACGACATCGAGGAGCGAAGCGCATGACCACCACCGAGACCGCCGCCCCGGCGGCGCACGCCCTCGAGAGCGGGCGAGTCGTCGCCATCGCCGGCCCGGTCGTCGACGTCGAGTTCCCGCCGCACGCGCTCCCGGAGATCAACGTCGCGCTCGAGATCGACCTCGTCCTCGAGGGCAGGCAGACGACGATCGTCGCCGAGGTGGCTCAGCAGATCGGCGAGGGCCGGGTCCGCTGCATCTGCCTCCGCTCGACCGACGGGCTGGTGCGGGGCGCGGTGGCACGGAACACCGGGCACGGGATCAGCGTGCCGGTCGGCGACTCCGTGCTCGGCCACGTGTTCAACGTGACGGGCCGGCCGCTCGACACCGACGACATCGGAGAGGTCGCCGACCGCTGGGAGATCCACCGCGAGGCGCCGCCCTTCGACGAGCTCGAGCCACGCCGGCAGATGTTCGAGACCGGGATCAAGGTGATCGACCTTCTCGAGCCCTACGTCCAAGGCGGCAAGATCGGCCTGTTCGGCGGGGCCGGCGTCGGCAAGACGGTGCTCATCCAGGAGATGATCCGGCGCGTCGCCCAGGAGCACGGCGGCGTCTCGGTCTTCGCCGGCGTCGGCGAGCGGACCCGCGAGGGCACCGACCTCTGGCTCGAGATGCAGGAGTCCGGCGTCATCGAGAAGGCGGCGCTGGTCTACGGCCAGATGGACGAGCCCCCGGGCGTGCGGCTTCGCGTCGCCCTCGCCGCGCTCACGATGGCGGAGTACTTCCGCGACGTGAAGAACCAGGACGTCCTCCTCTTCATCGACAACATCTTCCGCTTCGTCCAGGCGGGCTCGGAGGTGTCGACGCTTCTCGGTCGGATGCCCTCCGCCGTCGGCTACCAGCCAACGCTCGCGAGCGAGATGGGCCACCTCCAGGAGCGGATCACCTCGACCAAGGGCCGCTCGATCACCTCGATGCAGGCGGTCTACGTCCCGGCCGACGACTACACCGACCCGGCGCCGTTCACCACGTTCACCCATCTCGACGCGACCACCGAGCTCTCCCGCCAGATCGCCGCGCTCGGGATCTATCCCGCCGTCGACCCGCTCGCCTCCTCGAGCAACATCCTCGCCCCGGAGGTGGTCGGCGATCGCCACTACCGCTGCGCCCAGGCGGTGAAGGAGGTGCTCCAGCGCTTCCGCGAGCTCCAGGACATCATCGCCATCCTCGGCCTCGACGAGCTCTCCGAGGAGGACCGCCTCACGGTCAACCGCGCCCGCAAGATCCAGCGGTTCCTCTCCCAGCCGTTGTTCGTCGCCGAGGTCTTCACCGGGCAGCCGGGGGTCTACGTGCCGGTCGAGGAGACGGTCCGCAGCTTCGAGGCGCTCGTCGGTGGCGACCTCGACGAGGTCCCGGAGCAGGCCTTCTTGAACGTCGGCGGGGTCGACGACGTCCACCTGAAGGCCAAGCAGCTCGCCGGCGCCTGAGCGGCCGGGCGAAGACAGGGACGGGTCATGGCGACGCCGCTGAAGGTCGAGATCGTCACGCCTGGGCGGGTGCTGCTCTCGACCGAGGCCGAAGAGGTCTCGATGCGCACCGACGCCGGCGAGATCGCGTTCCTCGCGCGCCACGAGGACTTCATCGGCGCCGCCGACATCACCGTCGTGCGGATCGCCGGGGCCGTCCAGGGCGGCGATGCCGACGCCCGGCGCGAGCTCACCGCGGCGGTCAGCGGGGGGTTCGTGCACGTCGACCAGGACGCCAACCAGGTGAGGATCCTCGCCGGCGTCGCCGAGCTCGGCGAGGAGATCGACGTCGCCCGCGCGCGCCGCGCGCTCGCAGATGCAGAGGCGACCTCTGGTCAGCCTCCTGCCGGGACAGAGGCCGGCGCCGCTCCCCCGGAGGCCGCGCTCGCCGCGGCGACGGGCGA
>JAKAOD010000011.1 GCA_021823365.1 Actinomycetes bacterium
CGGTAGCCAGGTTCGTCCGGCGAGCACGGGGCGAGGCGCGCCTCGTGGCCGAGCGCGGAACCCGAGTCAAGAGGACGGCTTGACAGCGCGTCGTCCATAGGGAATCAGGCGGCCAGGTCCCCGGCCGCGCTGGCGAGGGCTCGCTGGGCTCGGTCACGAGCCGAGCGCCGCCCATAGAGACGGGCGCAGAACGAGGTGAGCACCTCGGTCATGTCTCGGACGAGATCGTCCTCGACCTCGCCGGCGTCCAAGACCACAAGGCGACGGTTGCCTGCCGACAGCGCTGCCTCGACGAGCTCGACGTCCATCGGTCCAAGGCGGTCTCGGTGCTCGACCACGATCGCCGTCACCTCCGGGTCGGCGAGAAGACGGCGAACCTTCGCCCGAGCCCCGTTCATCCCCGAGCCGACCTCGGACTCGACACCGATGATCGAACGCCCGGCTCGAGCAGCCCACTCGCAGAGACGAGCTACCTTGCGGTCAAGGTCGCCTGGCAGTTCGCAACCCCGCTCGCCACGACCTCGGCGTCGTGAGCGCCGGTGAAGAAGAGGAGCTGCTCCACCTGATGGCTGCCGATGTCGCAGAGGATGCCGCCGTGGCGCGACTGCTCGAAGAACCATGCGGGGCGCCTCGCGACGTCGAGCCGGTGTGGGCCGAGCCCGAGATAGTGCACGACCCGGCCGATCGCCCCCTGCCAGACGAGGTGCCCGGCAAGCACAGCGCTCTCCACATGGAGCCGCTCGCCGAAGTACACGTGGTACCGCCGGCCCGCACCGGCGACGGCGTCCCTCGCCCGTCCAAGCTGCCTGAGGGTCGTCGCGGCCGGTTTGTCTGGGAAGCAGTCCTTTCCGTGCGCCAAGACGGCGAGCCCGACAGCGGCGACGTGCAGACTGCCCGCCGGCGGCGCCGGCGGCGCCTCGACCCGGCGCCCTCGCGTCCTCACCCCGCTCCTCTCGGAGCCGCGCTTGCGCGGGCCCCGCCACTACACTCCGCTCGTGCCGGGGGTGAGCGCCGGGGGGGCTCGCGTTGCGATCTGCAACTGGCGGGACCTCCGCCATCCCGAGAGCGGCGGCAGCGAACGGTACATCGAGACCGTCGCGCGTGGCCTTTCGGCGAGGGGGAACGACGTGACCCTGCTCTCGGCGCGCGTCGACGGCGCCCCGGGCGACGAGGAGGTCGACGGGCTCCGCTACCGCCGCCGCGGCGGGCGCCTCACCGTCTACGGCGCCGCCGCGGCGGCGCTGCTACTGCGGCGCGTCGATCCCGACGTCGTGCTCGACGTCCAGAACGGCGTGCCGTTCCTCTCCCCGATCGTCACCGGCCGTCGCGTTGCCGTGCTCGTCCACCACGTGCACCGCGAGCAGTGGCCGCTCGTCCTCGGTGGCCGCCGAGCCCGGATCGGCTGGTGGGTCGAGTCTCGCCTCGGCCCGGCCATCTACCGGCACGCGCCGTACATGACCGAGAGCGCGGCGACGGCGCGCGAGCTCGCCGCTCTCGGCGTGGCGCCGGATCGGATCTGCGTCGTCGGCATCGGGGCACCGGCGCTCCCGGAGCCGGGGGCGCGCCGGTCAGCGAGCCCGCGCATCGTCGTCCTCGGCCGACTCGTCCCGCACAAGCGTGTCGAGCTCGCCCTGGAGGCCGTCGCGCGCCTCCGGGCGCGCTTCGGCGACCTCGTCGTCGACGTCGTCGGGCGGGGCTACTGGGAGGAACACGTGCGTGCAGCTGCGCACCGGCTCGGATTGGACGGCGCCGTCGAGCTGCACGGCTTCGTCGACGAGCAGGCGAAGGTCGACCTCCTGGCGCGCGCCTGGGTGCACGTCGTGCCGAGCGTCAAGGAGGGCTGGTCGCTTGCGACGATCGAGGCCGGGCTTTGCGGCACGCTCTCGGTCGCTCTCGCCGGCAGCGGCGGGACCGAGGAGTCGGTGGCCGACGGCAAGACCGGACTCGTCGTGGACGGCGGCTCGGACGCGCTCTGCGACGCCCTCGCCGCCCTGCTGTCGGACCCCGTGCGCATCGAGGCGATGGGGGCGGCGGCTCGAGCCGGCGCGCTCGCGCTCTCCTGGTCGGACACGATCGGGCGCATCTCAGCCGTGCTCGACGCTGCGATGGGCGTGCCGGCCGGCCAACCGGCCGGCACGAGTGCGTGAGGTGAGCCTCGGGCGCAGCGTCGAGCTCCTGCGCTCGTTCCGGTTCGAGCAGACCGAACCCGACCGGTTCTACCGTCTCCTCGGGGCCGACCTCGCGCAGCAGCTGTCCGGCTGGGCGCCGGTCTCCGGCGCCGTGGCCCTCGACGTGGGCGGGGGGCCCGGCTGGGCGGCGGAGGCTCTCGAAGAGCTCGGCGCACGCTGCGTCGTCGTCGATCCCGACCTCGGCGAGATTCGTAGCCGAGGGGCTCCGCCGTGCCGGGTCGTCGCCGGCGACGGACGGGCGCTGCCGGTCCGCAGCGCCAGCGTCGACATCTGCGTGTCGAGCAACGTCCTGGAGCACGTCGCCGAGCCCGAGGCGCTCGCCGACGAGATGCTCCGCGTCACGCGGCCGGGCGGCACCGTGCTCCTCTCCTACTCGTGCTGGCTCTCGTTCCACGGCGGGCACGAGACCCGCCCCTACCACCTCCTGATCGGCGGGAGGCGGGCGGCGGACCGCTACGCGCGCATCCACGGGCGACGGCCGAAGAACGACTACGGCGTATCGTTGTTCCCCTGGTCGGCGGGGCGAATGCTGCGCTGGGCGCGGCGGCGAGCCGCCGACGGCACGGCCGAGGTCGTCGCCCGGCTGCCGCGCTACCACCCTCGCTGGGCGCGCTGGGTGATCGCGGTCCCCGGCCTTCGCGAGCTCGCGAGCTGGAACGTGCTGCTCGTCCTCCGTCGCCGATAGTGCGAAGCGCGACGGCGAGCGTGCATCCCCGGGCGGAGCGGCTTGCCTCCCTCGGCGTGTGCGCGGCTCTGGTCGCGGCGGTCTTCGCCCAGCATCCCGGCTTCGTCGTCGCCGACACCAAGCTCGCCGTGACCCTCGACCCGTTGCGCTTCCTCGAGGATGCGACGCGCCTCTGGCAGCCGCAGACCGGCTTCGGGGAGATCGCGAACCAGTCCTACGGCTACCTGTTCCCCATGGGGCCGTTCTTCGTCCTCGGCCATGCCGCCGGGCTGCCGGCCTGGACGATCCAGCGCGCCTGGCAGTCGTCTCTGCTCGTTGCGGCGTTCCTCGGCTGCCTCCACCTCGCCCGCCGCCTCGGCGCAGGGACACCGGCGACCCGGCTCGTCGCTGCCCTCGCCTTTGCCCTCACGCCTTCGATCCTGAGCCAGCTCGGATCGGTCAGCGCAGAGACGGCTCCGGAGTGCCTCGCACCGTGGATCCTCGCGCCGCTCGTGGGCGAGCGGGCGCTCGAGCGTCCCCGGCACGCCGCCGCGGCGAGCGGCATCGCGTTCCTCCTCGCCGGCGGGGTGAACGCGTCGGCGACGCTCGCGACGCTCGTCCTCCCGGGCCTCTACCTTGCCTGGCTCGCCGCCACGGGCCCCAGGCGCGCGGTGGGGCGCCTCTCGGCCTGGTGGGCGCTCGCCGTCGCGCTCGGGGCGCTCTGGTGGGCGCTCGGGCTCGCCGCATTCGCCCGCTACAGCGCGCCGTTCGTCGACTGGATCGAGTCGGCGGCGACGACGACGAGCTCCACGTCGCTGTTCAACGTCCTGCAAGGCACGTCGGATTGGGTGGGCCACATCCTCACTGGTGACGGGCCGCAGTCGCCCGCCGCGTGGCAGCTCGTCTCGCGTCCCCTGCCTGTCCTCGCGTCGGCGGTCCTCGTCGCCGCCGGCGTGCTCGGGTGCGCACGCACACGCCTTGCAGCACGGGAGTATCTGATCACGGCGGTTCTCGTCGGCGTCGGGCTCGTGACGTTCGGCCACGGCGGGCTCGGCGGCTCCCCGATCGGTGCGCTCGAGCGATCGCTGCTGGACGGCCCGCTCGTGGCCTTCCGAAACGTCAGCAAGTTCGACCTCGTCCTGAGGGTCCCGCTGGCGATCGGCGTCGCCGAGGGCTGTGCCCTCGCGTCCGTGGGTGCCCGCCGGATGTCGAGACCTGGCGCGGCGCTTCGTGCCGTCGCCGGCGCGACGGCGGCGATCGGGACCACGGCCGCCGTCGCCGCCGGCGCCTGGCCGGTGTGGTCGGGCCGGCTCGAGCCGCCTGGCGCATTCCGCTCGCTCCCGAGATGGTGGCGCGCCGCCGCGAGCTGGCTGGCGACGCACGACCGTTCCGGGGCCTGGTCGCTGCTCCTGCCTGCGAGCCAGCACCCCGACTACGTCTGGGGGCTCCCGACGGACGAGCCGTTCCAGGTCCTCGCGACGACGCCCTGGGCCGTGCGCAACGCCGCGCCGCTCGGCGGCGCCGGCAACGCCCGCCTGCTCGACGCGATCGACGCCGTCGTGCGATCCGGCCATGGCGAGAAGGGCCTCGCTCCGGTCCTCGGCCGCGCCGGCGTCCGCTTCCTCGTGGTCCGGAACGACCTCGACGCCGGACGGGAGAACGGCACGATCACCTCGCCGCTCCTCGTCCACGCCGCGCTCGAGAGCTCGCCGGGGATCCGGCGGGTCGCCGCCTTCGGCCCCCTGGTCGGCAACGCGAGCGAGGGCGGCGTCGTCGTCGCGGGCGGGACGCAGATCGCCGTGCCCGCGGTGGAGATCTTCGAGGTCGGCGGACCGGTGCGGCGCGTCGTGACCTACCCCCTCGCCGGCACCCTTCGCGTCAGCGGCGGACCGGGATCGCTCCTCGGGCTCGCAAACCTCGGCCTGCTGCCGGAGGGCGCCGCGACGGTGATGGCGGCGGACCCGACGGCACGCGGGACCCGCGCCGCCGGCGAGATCCCCGTCGTGACCGACGGCTACCGGCGCCAGGAGGTCAACTTCGGCCGTGCCGCCGACAACGTCTCGGCAACCCTGCTCCCCGGCCAGCCCTGGTCCGAACCGCGCCGGGTTCACGACTATCTCTTCGGGAACCCGTCGGGGCACCAGACGACGGCGATCCTCTACGGCGTCTCCACCGTCGAGGCCTCGTCGGCGGCGAGCTACGCCTCGGCCGTGCGCGACTTCGACCCGGCCGACGGCCCGGTGGCCGCGTTCGACGGCGACCCCAGCACCGCCTGGGTGAACGGGTCGGCGCACGCCGTCGGCCAGTGGGTCGAGGAGCGCTTCCGCCGCCCCGTCGAGCTCCGCTCCGTGACGGTCGCCTCCCCGCCGATGCCAGGGACCGGCCCGGCGGCGAGCGAGGTGCGGGTGACGACGGACGGGGGAAGCGCGATGCTGCGCCTCCCGGAGGGAGGCGGGCCGCGCACCTTCGCCATCCCCGCCGGCCGGACGAGCTTCCTCAAGGCGACGATCGCCGCAGTCGCCGGCGGGGGGCGGGGCAAGGCCGCCGCCCTCCAGGTTTCGGCGCCGGGGGCTCCGCCGGCAGAGGAGAGCCTGCTCGTCCCCGCCGGCGCCGACCGTGCCGCAGGGCCGCCGGTCCTCGCCTTCTCCGCCGAGCCCGGCGCCGACGACGGCTGCGTCGAGATGCGCTCGCTGCCGGCGACCGTCTGCGCGCCCTTTCTCGTCGCCGGCACGGAGGACTCGGGCGGTCTCGACCGGACGTTCGACCTCTCCCGCCCTGCCCGCTACCGGCTGCACGTTCTCGGCGTGGCCCGCGGCACCGCGGCGCTCGAGGCTGCGATGCCGACCGCCGGCGGGGTGCGGATCCGGGCATCCTCCCAGCTCGTCGCCTCCCCCGCCGACTCCCCCGAGACGCTCCTCGAGGACGACCCGGGGGGTGGTTGGATCGCCTCGGCCTCCGACGCCCGCCCGCGACTCTCCCTCACGCTGCCACGGCGCGTCGCGCTCACCGGCCTCGAGATCAGCCGCTCCCCCCGCCTCCCGGCCTCGAGCCCGACCGCCGTCCAGGTCGTCGGCGCCGGCACGTCCGAGACGGTCGCCGTGCACGCAGGGCTCGTGCGCCTCCCGCGGCCGATCACCGCCCGGGTCTTCCAGATCTCCTTCCCCAGGCTGGCGGCGCGCCGCGACGAGACCGCCCGCGGCGTCGCGACGCTCCCCGTCGGCCTGAGCTCGCTCCGGCTCCTCGCACCCGGGCTCGCGCCGCGCGCGCCGCCGCTCTCGGCGAGCGTCGCCCTCCCCTGCGGCCGCGGGCCCGAGATCGGTCTCGACGAGGCGCACGTCCCGACGCTCGTGCGCGGGACGCTCCGATCGGTGCTCGACGCCGCGCCGCTCCAGATCGTGCCGTGCGCGCTCGGAAGAGGGAAAGCCGGCGGCGCCCCTGGCGTCCTCACGCTCCGCGCCGGCCGGCACCATCTGCGGCTCCTGCAGGACGCGACCGTCACGCCGGTCGCGGCGAGCCTCGTGCCGCTCGAACCGAGGCGCGGAGGCGAGGGCGCCCGGGACGCCTCGGGCACTTCCGGCCCGGCACCGGCGGGCGCCCGCCGCAGGCGCCTCACCGTCCTCAGTTGGCTCCGGGAAAGCCGCGAGCTCAGGATCGGGCCTGGCTCGGCGGCGTGGCTCGTCGTCCGGGAGAACGCCAACGCCGGGTGGGTCGCGACCCTCGGCGGCCACCGCCTCGCAGACGGCGTGGTCGACGGGTGGCAGCAGGCCTTCGTCGTGCCCGCCGGCGCGGGCGGGCTGGTCCGGCTGACGTACGCGCCCGAGGCCGGCTATCGCCTCGGCCTGCTCGCCGGTGCAGCCGCCGCTCTCGTCCTCATCGGTCTCGCCGCCCTGCCCGAGCGCCGCCGGGACCCCGTCGCCGCTCGGAAGGCGGCGCGAGGCAGGCTTCCCGCGGCGGTCGGCGTGGTCGTCTCGGGGCTCGCAGGGGGGTGGGCCGGCCTCGCCGTCTCGGCGGCCTCGCTCCTCGCCCTGCTCGGGGCCGAGCACCTGCCCCGTCGGCTCGCGTCCGCGCGGCTGGCACGCGGCTCGCCACCAGCCGGATGGCCCGCGCCCGGGCTGGTCACGGCCGGACTGCCCCCGAGGCGGGGTCCCGACACGGTGTCGCCCGCGTGGGCCGGCGCGGGAGCCGCCGGGTGCCTCGTCGCCGCCGGCGTCCTTGCCGCCCTCATGCCACCGGGCGGCACGGCGCCGCCCGCCTCCGCCGGCCTCGCCGTCCAGGCGCTCTGCCTCGCCGCCGTCGGCTCGCTGGCGTGGTCGACGCTCGAGAGCCCGTAGCCTGGGCGGATGCCGCGGCTGACCGGCGAGCGCCCCATCGAGGGGCGCACGCCAGACTCGATCCTCGCCATCCACGAGGCCGGGTACCGGGAAGTCGACAGGCGCGCCGGGCCGGGCGTCCTGCTCGACCTCGGCTGCGGCGTCGGCGCCGCCACGGCGCGCCTCGCACGTCCGGGACGGCAGGTCGTCGGCATCGACTACGCGCACGCAGCCCTCGTCGAGGCGCGCCGGCGCGTCCCTTCCGGTACCGGTCTCGCCTGCATGGACGCGCAGCGGCTCGGACTCCGCTCCGGGGCCTTCGACACAGCGTGCTCCTCGCACCTCATCGAGCACTTCGAGCGACCCGACCTGCACGTCGCCGAGGTCGCCCGGGTGCTGGCGCCCGGAGGCACGGCCTTCTTCCTCACCCCGAACGCGCCGGCGGACTTCGAGAACCCTTTCCACATCCACCTCTTCGAGCCGGCCGAGCTCGAGTCGGCGCTCGGGCGCCACTTCGCCGCGGCGTCCGTCACCGGCCTCGAGGCGAGCGAGCGGGCGAGGCGCGACCTCGCGGCGCGCCGAGCGAGGGCCTGTCGCATCCTCGCCCTCGACGCCCTCCACATCCGCCACCGCATCCCACGGTCCTGGTACGTGGGCGCCTACTCGGCGCTGCTCCCTCTCGCCTACCGCCTGACGGCACGATCCGGGACCGGGGGCGCATCGGGGATCACCGCGTCGGACTTCTTCGTCGCCGACGAGATCACGCCGGCGACGCCCGTCCTGCTCGGCATCGGGCGCGGTCCGCGGCCGGTCGGATCGGGTCTCGGCAGGTAGAGCTCGACGAGCACGCCGGGATACGGCCGGGCGACGGTGAGGGTGAAGCGGGAGCCGACCTCGGCGAGCAGGTCGAGGTACCTCCGCCGCTTGAGCACCTGGAAGGGCGGCGCGCCCGGGGCGAGGCGCGCCGCGCTCGCGTGGCTCCGCACGAGCCAGAGCCGCGCGCAGCCCGCCGTGGCGTGCTCGAACGCGCCTTCCCCGAGCACAGCCGGGTCGAGCGCGTAGGGAGCGCGCGCCGCGTACGGCGACGCCGGGAGCACCGGGCGGGGCTCGCCCAAGTGGCGCTCGTCGGCGTAGTAGTCGAAAGCGTCCTCGCCGTCGGCGAGGAAGAAGGCGATGCAGTCTCCGGGCCGGCTCGACCTGGCGACGAGAGCCGCGGCGGCGCTCCAGTCCTCGATCGGGACGCCGTAGGTGGGCACGACGAGGGCAGCCCGGGCGCCGGCGAGAGCGGCGAGGACGGCGAGCCCGGCCGGGGCGGGCCGGATCCTCGAGATGGCCGCGCCGGCCAGAAGCGCACCGGCGGGAACGCAGAACAGCACGTACCGGCCCTCGAGCGCCGGCTGGAGGAGCATCGAGACCGCCCAGAGCGACAGCGGCGGGAGCACCAGCCAGCAGGCGAGGAGCGCGTAGCCCCACGTCGAAAGGTCCCCTGGCGCCCGCCGGGCCCCGACGAGAAGGATCCCCGCCGCGCCGACCCACGTGGCAAGGGTGGCGGCGGCGACGGGACCGGCAGCGGCGCCGGCGGCGATGCCGACGACCCTCGTCGAGGCAAGCAGCTCGGCGAGCTCGGCGTAGGAGGGTCCGTAGGCAGTGCCCGGGGCGCCGAGCCAGGCGAGCCCGGAGGTGCCGCGGCTGGTGACGAGCAGGGCCAGCGGGATGCACGCGACCGCGATGCCGCCGGCGGCGAGTGCAGCCGGCCGGAGGAGCATGCGCCGCCCCGGCGCCGCGAGAAGGGCGAGCAGCAGCGCCACCGTGGCGACCGTGGCGAGCACGGTCGTGTAGGCGGCGAGGACCGAGCAGGCGGCGAAGGAGACCCAGGCCGCGCGGCGCCCGCTGCGCACCGCTTCGGCGAGCCCGAGCGCCGCCCCGCTGACGAGAAGCTCGGCGAGCGCGTAGCCGCGGGCCTGCTGCCCCCAGAAGATCGTGGGGAGGCAGATCGCGAGCAGCCAGGCGCCATAGCTCGCGGCGCGCCGGCCGAGCAGGCGGTCGGCCAGCGCGAAGCCGACAGGCACGCAGGCAACCGCCGCGAGCGCGCTCGGAAGGCGCAGCACGACAAGGCTCGCGCCGAACAAGGCGATGAGCGCATGCACCCCCGCGTAGTAGAGGAGCATGTCGCCACCGGCCCTCGCGAGCCAGTGCGCGAGCGCGGCTCCGTGCTGGCTCGAGACGGCGAAGGTCGAGGCCTCGTCGAGCCAGATGCTGCGCGCCCCGAGGCCGTGGAAGACGAGGACCCCGCACAGCAGCGTCGGCGGGAGCACCGCGACGAGGGTGGCCAGGTGGCGCCGGCGCCGCACGGCCTGCGCGAGGGCAGGCCAGTGCGCGGGCGCCCGGCGCCCGGCGAGCGCCGCGGCGCCCCCCGTGGCAGGCATCAGCCGATGCTAGTTGTGCGAGGCACGCGGAGCCCGGGGGGTTGCGACGGGCGCGGTTCACGCCACGACCGGAGGCGCGCTCTCGTGCGCCGGCGCTTCGCGCGTAGTGCGCGTGACCTCTCACGTTGCACGTCGAGACGTCCGTCGTCGTGCGTGCTCCCGGCGCAACGCGCATGGCATGATGTCGTCACGGCGAGGCGTCGATCCGCTGGGGTGATCTGGTCGCCTACGCCCCAGCGAGGAGCCAGGGCGAACCCGGCGCCGTGTCGCTACGACACAGGGGGCCGGCCCGTGGATGCGCTGAGGTTGAAGCTCGCAGAGGTGACGAGGACCCTCGATTCGGCAGTGACCTCGCTTTCCCGCGACGTGCTGGAGATGGACTCGAACCGCTCCCGGTGCGCGACGCTCGCCCGGCGGCACGACGACTTCGCCGACCGGGTCGCGACGCAGTACCCGTCGCTCGCCGGCCCGGCGCGCCGGATCGCCGAGCTGTACCGCGAGCTCGACACGGCGCTCGCGCGTCTGTCGCACAGCACCGAGGGTGTCGTCGCGGAGGGCGGGCGGACGGCCGATCGCGTTCGCGCCACGAGGCTCTGATCGAGCGCGTCGCATGACCTCCTGCCGCCCGGTCGCTCAGCCGCGCCGGCCCGGGAGGTAGGGGACGACGTTGCGTGCACAGGTGAAGTACGGGATGTAGGTGGTCGGGGTGGCCGGCTCGACGAACAGCTCGGTGTAGGAGTTGCGCCAGCCGCCCGCGGCTGGCGCCGCGTACGCCGCGCCCATCACGCAGTCGGTGCAGCGCACGCCGGTGTACTCGCCGAGGACGTCGTCCCGGTGCCCCCAGCAGCCGGCGGCGTGGGGCGCGGTGCAGTCGAAATTGAAGCGCCTCGGCCCTCACCCGTCCTCGTACATCCAGCCGTAGTCGGCGCTGAGCGGCGAGAAGCTGTCGCCCGCCCAGTTGGCGCTGTAGGCGCGCAACGTCGCTGCTGAGGCGGCGATCGTCGGGTCGCGCCCGCCATGGCGCCGCCGCTCAGACGCCTGCGGAGAGAGGAACATCCACGTCCTCACGACCGGCGGCAACCTCGGGTTGACCTTCTGAGTTCGCCGAGATCAGCTGGGCCCCGAGGCTCGCGAGCAGGTCCCGCACCTCGGGGGGCCCGAGCACCTTCACCCGATCGCCGAACCCCGCGAGCTCGAACGCCGCGACGTCCGGCGACGGGAAGCCGAGAAGGCACGTTGCACTGCCGTCGTCGCCGCGCTCGACGCCGACAAGCGCACCTCGCTCTCCGAACATCCCGATCACCGCTCCGACGGCGCCGGGGCTCGCGACGAGGCGCACCGTGCAGCTTCTCGTCCAGCGCGACCGCAGCTCCTCTCGCGACCGCGACCACTCCTGTGCGAGCGAGAAGCCTTTCGGGCGCAGTGCCCGCTCTTCGGTGAGCTCGACGTCCCGCACCCTGCTGACCCGAAACGTCCTCAGCCCGGCGTGCGTCCCCGCGACGAGGTACCAGACGCCGGCCTGCAGGACGAGGCCGTAGGGGTCGACGACGCGGCGCGACGGCTCGGCTCGCGGCTTGGCGTACTCGATGACGGCCCGGCGACCGTCGAGGACGGCATCGCGGAGCGAGGGCAGATGCGCCGGCGACTCCGCCTCGCGCCGCCAGGGCGCCGGCTCGACGTGGACGAGGTCCGAGAGACCGGCCGCCTCCTCGCCGGCGCCGGGCAGCGCGACGACGAGCTTGCGCAGGAGCGAGCGCGCCGCGCCGTCGACGCCGAGGCCGTGCAGCGGAGAGGCGGACAAGAGGAGGAACAGCGTCCGCCGCTCCTCGGGCGAGAGTCCCGTGAGCTCGGTCTTGTAGCCGTCGACGAGGGCCCAGCCGCCGGCTCTTCCCCGGATCGGGTAGACGGGGACCCCGGCGCCGGACAGCGCCTCCATGTCTCGCCTGATCGTCCGCTCCGACACCTCGAGCTCCTCGGCGAGCTGGTTCGCGGACATGCGCCGGCGTGCTTGGAGAAGCAGCACGATCGCGAGCAGGCGGTCGGCGCGCACCGCCCGACGCTACCGCCGGGGACACCGCGTCGAGGGCCGCTCCTGCTCAGACGGCGGGCGTCGTAGCGCCTACCGGGCGCACGCGGCGACGTTGATCATCGTGACGGAAGACGGCGACTTGCTGCTGCACGTGCGCGACGACAAGCCGGGGGTCCTCCATCCCGGCTGCTGGGCAGTATTCGGCGGCGCGCTCGACGGCGCGGCGTTCGCCGCGCTCGTCCGTGAGGCGGTGACCCTGAACAAGGAGACCGGGCGCCGCGGGTGGCCGGGAAGCTCGCCTGTCGAGGACCTCAGGTCACGTCGGCGCGCATGGTCGTGAAGGACCCTGCGGCCGCAAGCGCGAGGCCGTAGCCGAGCAGGACGAGCGCCCCCTCCCAGGACGTCAGCAGGTTCGCCACGCCGCCGCCGAAGCCGCCCGAGCTCGTGGTCGGCTCGAGCGCGCGGGCTGCCTGGCTCGGGAGCCAGCGGCCGACCGACGGCCAGACGCCCACGATGATCGGCTCCACGACCGCGCTCACGCCGAGACCGGTGACGAGCGCGAGCACCTGGTTCTTGAGAAGGGATCCGATGCCGAGCCCGTAGACGGCGAACAGCACGGCAACGGCGACGATGCCTGGTATCGCCTTCTGGAACTGGGTGAGCATCTCCAAGGAACTGCCGTAGCCGGAGCTCACGAGCGCCCAGCCGAGCACGAGCCCGGCAATCCCCGCCGTCACCGCGACGACCGCCCCGCCGAGCGCCGAGACAAGGAGCTTCACCGCGGTGACGAGCGGGCGTCGAGGTTCGGTGAGAAACGTCGGCGTCACGGTCTTGTGCCGGTACTCGGACGTGATGACCAGGATGCCGAGCACGAGCGCGAAGTCCTGCGCGATCTGCATCGCGGAGAACACGTCGTTGAACCACAAGACGGTCCCCTTCGGCGGGAACAGACCTTCCGCCACGCCCCGGCTGTGTGGTGCGAGCCCCACTGCGAGACCGATCAGACCTGCGGCCACCGCCGTCAGCGCGAGGAGGACCGCCGTCGAACGGATCGTCCACAGCTTCTGCATCTCGGAGCGGACAAGCCGGATCACGACGCGACTCCTGCACCGCGAGAGGCGACCCGGCCACGCACGCCCTCGCGGCCGTCGCGCCGCCGCTCGGTCATCTCGAAGAAGAGCTGCTCCAAGCTGTCGCCCGACGTGCGCATCTCGACGACGACGATGCCTGACCCCGCCATCGCCCGCCCGACGTCGAGCGGCGTCGTCCCTTCGGCGACGACGAGATCGCCCTCGCCGGCGCGGGCGGCGATCCCCGCCCGACCGAGCACCTCGACGAGACGCGCGTGGTCCGGCGAGCGCACCTGGACGGTGGTCGAAGCCTGCGCCAGCAGCTCCGCGAGCGCGCCCATCCCTGCGAGGCGTCCTCTCCGCAGGATCACGACGTCGTCGACGGTCTGGGCGGCCTCGGCGAGCAGGTGCGAGCTCACGAGCACGAGCTTTCCCTCGGCTGCGAATCTCCGCATGAAGCCCCGGAGCCAAGCGATCCCCTGGGGGTCGAGCCCGTTCGCCGGCTCGTCGAGCAGGAGGATCTGCGGGTCGCCGAGGAGCGCACGCGCCAGCTCGAGCCGCTGGCGCATACCCATCGAGAAGCCTCCGACCGCCCGCTTCGCATCGCCCTCCAGGCCGACGACGGCCAGCACCTCCTCGACGCGGGCGGCATCGATGCCCGCCGCCGTGGCGATCGTGCGCAGGTGATTGCGTGCCGAGCGAGTGGGATGGAACCCTGAGGACTCGAGCACCGCGCCGACGACCCGCGTCGGGTCCGAGAGCTCCTGGTAGGGCGTGCCGTTGATCAGCGCGACGCCGGAGGTCGGTCTCACGAGCCCGAGCAGCATCCGAAGCGTCGTCGTCTTGCCTGCTCCGTTCGGGCCGAGAAAACCGGTGACGCTCCCGGCGTGCACCTCGAAGCTGAGATCGTCCACGGCGAGGACGTGGCCAAAGCGCTTGGTGAGCCCTCGTACCTCGATTCGCGCAGTAGTGCTCATCGTTCGCCCGCCTGGCTCCGTCCTCTCAGCTGCTGGACGCGAAGTCTGCTCAGCCCCCGAGCGCGATCGAGACCTGGGGCGGGTCCCGGAGCGAGTTGTGCACGGTGCAGTGCGACGCCGTGGCGAGCAGCGCCGCGCGCCGCTCCTCGGGCACGCCCTCCGGGACGTCGACCCGGAGCCGGACCTCTCCGACCCTCGACGGCCTCGCCGCCATGTCGAACTCGGCGCTGACCGACAAGCCCGTCGTCGGCAGCTCGTGCCGGGCGAGGTAGCGGCGCGCGTAGAAGGCGACGCAGGCGGCGAGGCTGGCGACGAACATCTCGGTCGGGGTCGCTGCGAGGTCGTCGCCGCCGTCGGCGACCGGCTGGTCCACGACGAGCGCGTGCTCGCGCACCGCGATGGAGAACCTGTCGCCCGCCTCGTGGACCACCCGCAGGGTCGCGGCTCCGGTGCTCATCGCGCCCGACTATCGCGGCAGGCGCCGGCTGCCACCAGGGCCGTTCGGCCCCGGCGCGCCGGTGGTAGGTTGCGTGCGGCTGCACAGCCGACACCAGTCGGTTGGCCTCCGCCCCGGGCGAAGCCCGGGGCGGAGCCGCGCCGGGCGCCGGTCGGCGCGGGTTGTCGCGGGCCCGCCCGCCGACCATCCGCTCGCGCCCCCCGCCGCTCACTCGGGCGGGGTGAACCGCCCGTCGGCTGCGAGCCAGCCTCCGTCGACGACGAGGTAGCTCCCGGTGACGTAGCTGCTCGCGTCCGAGGCGAGGAACACCACGGCCCCGACCATCTCGTCCGGCTGGGCCCAGCGCCCGAGCGCCGTCTTCGCCCGGTACGCCTCGTACCAGGAGGGGACGGACGTGATCGGCCGGGTGAGCGGCGTCTCGACGACGCCTGGAGCGATGGCATTGGCACGCACCCCGCTCGGTCCGAGCTCGGCGGCGACGGTCCGGAGCAGCTGCACGACGCCCGCCTTCGTCGCCGCGTAGACGCCCTGGCCGGGCTCGACGACCTGCGCCCTGATGCTCGAGAAGGCGATGATGCTCCCCGATCCGCGCTCGGCCATCGGGCGGCCGATCGCCCGGAAGAGGCGGAAGCTTCCCCGGAGGTTGACGTCGACGACGCGCTCGAACTCGTCGTCGGAATAGGCGAGCAGGCGCTTGCGGACGTTGACGGCGGGCGTGACGACGAGGACGTCGGGGACCCCGAAGCGCTCGACGACCTCGCCCGGGCTGGACGGGTGGGTCACGTCGAGGCGGCATGCCACGGCGCGCCCGCCTTCGTCGCCGATGCGCGAGGCGACCTCGCGGGCGCCCTCCTCGTCGAGGTCGGCGCAGACGACCTCGGCCCCGAAGGCGGCGAGGCCGGCCGCGCTCGCCGCGCCGATGCCGCGAGCGGCGCCGACGACGAGCGCCTGCTTGCCGCCCAGGTCGAACATCGCCCGGTAGGACGCGAGCTCTCCGGTCATGGTCACTGGCTCGTCCTCTCTCGTTCCTTCTCGGATCGCTTGCCCTGTCGGCGGAGCGCGGCCGGGCTCAGGCTTGAAACGCGCTCGGAAACGCGCTCCGGTAGCTCGGCGCGCCGGCACCGGGCGCGGCTGCAAGCAGCGCGCGGACGATCGCCCGGGCGACGCAGCCGGCGGCGAGCTCTGACAGGACGGCGAGGGTGGCAGCACGCGCGGCGGAGGTCGCCGCGACCGAGGCGCCGGCCACGGCGAAGGCGCCGCCTGGCTCATCGGGCTCCCCGTCCCCGAGCGGGCCGAGCGCCGGGAAGGGCCTCGTGCCCGTCGCCAGCGCGAAGAGCGTGTCGCCGTCGAAGATCGTGTGCGCCGGGACCACGGCGCGAGCGAGGCCGGCGTGGGCCACCGAGGCCAGCGTCGCCGCCTCCGCCTTCGTGAGCGGCACGTCCGTGGCCACGGCGCCGATCACCGTGCTCTCCGCCCTGAGCCCCCCGGGAGGGCCCACCGGTCCACCTCCCCCGCCGGAGGCTCCGGACTCCGGCGACGAGCCAGCCGTGAGGACAGCGGCGAGCTCTTCGGGCGACGGTGCTCCGAGTCCCGGCTCCTCGTCCTCGAGGAGCCACCGGGCGCCGTAGAGAATGCCGCTCGCCGGGTCGACCGCACTACCGACGGCATTCACCACGACCAGGGCGCCGACGTGGCTCCCACCGGGCAGGGCGACGCTCGCCGAGCCGACGCCCCCCTTGAGCCGGAGAGCCACGGCGGCGCCGGTGAGCGCGCCGGTCCCGGCCCCGACGCTTCCGAGCCGGACGGCGGCGGAGGTCGCGCCCGCCGCGGCGGCGTAGCCGAAACCGACGTCGGGCCGGGCGGCGAAGCTCCCGCCACGCCCCAGGTCGAACAGCGCCGCAGCGGGGACGATCGGCACGACCTCGCCGCCGCCGACTCGCCACCCGATCCCTCGCTCCTCGAGGTAGCGCATCACGCCGCCGGCGGCGTCGAGCCCGTAGGCGCTCCCGCCGGTCAGCACGACGGCGTGGACCTGGTCGACGAGGCGCTGCGGTTCGAGGAGGTCGGTCTCCCGCGTCGCCGGGGC
>JAKAOD010000402.1 GCA_021823365.1 Actinomycetes bacterium
ATCCCGGACCGGGAGCTTCCACGGGCTCGGTCGGCCGCACGGCCGCCGGGTCGGGACCACCAGGTGCCAATGCCCGACCGATGAGCGAGGAGGCACTCCGTGGGACGTATCGACGCTCTGCGCTGCCGTGAGTGCGGCCGTGCCTATCCGGCCACCGCCGCGCACGTCTGCGACTTCTGCTTCGGCCCCCTGGAGGTCGTGTACGACTACGCAGCCGTCGCGGCGGTCATGACCCGGGAGCGCGTCGCGGCCGGCCCGGCGACGATCTGGCGCTACGCCGACCTGCTCCCTGCCGCCGCGGAGGCGCCGGTCGACCTCGGCGCCGGGCTCACCCCGCTCGTGCGCGCCGACCGGCTCGCCGCCGAGCTCGGGCTCGGCGAGCTCTACATCAAGGACGACACTCGCAACCCGACGGGCTCGTTCAAGGACCGAGTCGTCTCGGTCGCGCTCAGCAGGGCGCGCGAGCTCGGGTTCAAGGTCGCCGCCTGCGCCTCGACGGGCAACCTCGCCAACTCGGTCGCAGCGCACGCCGCGCGGGCCGGGATGGAGTCCTACGTGTTCGTCCCGAGCGACCTCGAGCGGGTGAAGATCCAGACGACTGCCGTGTTCGGGACACGGCTCATCGCCGTCGACGGGAGCTACGACGACGTCAACCGGCTCTGCGCCGAGCTCGCGAGCGAGCGGCCCGACTGGGCATTCGTGAACGTCAACATCCGCCCCTACTACGCCGAGGGGTCGAAGACGCTCGCCTTCGAGGTCGCCGAGCAGCTCGGCTGGAGGCTCCCCCACCACGTGGTCGTACCGGTCGGCTCGGGAAGCCAGTTGACGAAGGTCCACAAGGGCTTCTCCGAGCTCGCGGAGGTCGGGCTCGTCGAGCGCGGCGACGGCGTGCGCGTCTCGGGGGCCCAGGCCGAAGGATGCGCCCCGGTCGCGACGGCCTTCGCAGAGGGCGCGGACATCGTGCGGCCGGTGAAGCCCTCGACGATCGCCAAGTCCATCGCCATCGGGAACCCCGCCGACGGGTGGTACGCCCTCGAGGCGGTCCGCTCGACCGGCGGCAGCCTCGCCGCCGTGACTGACGAGGAGATCCTCGCCGCCATCCGGCTCCTCGCGCGCACCGAGGGGATCTTCGCCGAGACCGCCGGCGGCGTGACGATCGCCGCCCTTGAGCGGCTCGCCGCCGCGGGCGCCGTCCGCCCGGACGAGCGGGTCGTCGCCTACGTGACTGGCACCGGCTTGAAGACCGTCGAGGCCCTCGGCGAGAGCGCCGGTCCGTCGGCGGTGATCACGCCGAGCCTCGCCGCCTTCGTCGACGCCGAGCACCGTCTCGAGGAGGAAGGACACCGCCGATGAGCATCAACGTCCGCATCCCGACCCAGCTCCGCCAGCTGACCGGCGGCGCCAGCGAGGTCCCGGTCGAGGCGGCGACCGTGCGCCAGGCGCTCTCCTCGCTCGAGGCCGCCCACCCCGGCATCGGCGAGCGGATCCTCGACGAGCACGGCGCGCTGCGCCGCTTCGTCAACGTCTTCCTCGCCGACGAGGACGTCCGTTTCCTCCAGGGGCTCGACACGCCCGTCGCGGACGGCCAGACCCTCTCTGTCGTCCCGGCGGTCGCGGGCGGCTAGCGAGCCCGGGCGGCGCCGACGAGCGCGGCGAGCACCGACAGCCCGCCGAGCCCGAGGCCGAGCCCGGCGACCGCCGACCACCCGTAGAGCCCGTAGAGGGCGGCGGACGCCCCCGAAGCGGCCGTCCCTCCGAGAAAGTAGGCGGTCATGTACAGGCTGTTCAGCCGTGTTCGCACCTCGGGACGGAGCCGGTAGATCTCGCTCTGATTCGTGATGTGCATACCCTGGCAGCCCACGTCGAGGACGACGATCCCGGCGATCAGCGCCGCGAGCGAGTGGGCGCCGAGCAGGATCGCCACGTAGGACCCGGCGATGCACGTCGCCGACAGGACCGTCAGGCCCACGACTCGGCCCCTGTCGGCGTGGCGCCCGGCCATGCTCGCCATGAGCGCCCCGGCCGCCCCGACGAGCCCGAACAGGCCGATCATGTCGGCGCCGTAGCGATAAGGGGGCCCGGCCAGCAGGAAGGCGATCGAGGTCCACAGCGCGCTGAATGCCCCCATCGACAGCGCACCGAATCCGGCGCGGCGCCTCAGCACGGGCTCCGCCCGCAGGATCTGCCAGAGCGAGGCGAGCAGGCGCGGGTAGCTCATCTCGACTCCGGCCCGGGAGGCGGGCAGCCACCGGCGGAGCGCCAGGCTCACCACTGTCATCAGCCCGGCCGCCACGTAGAACACGACCCGCCAGCCCGCCGCTGCGCCGACGAGCCCGGCGAAGGTCCGTGCCAGGAGGATCCCCATGAAGAGCCCGCTCATCACCATCCCGACCACCCGGCCTCGCTCGTGGGCCGGGGCGAGAGTCGCGGCGAGCGGCACGACAAGCTGGGTGACCACCGTGCTGATCCCGACGAGCGCCATCGCCGGGAGGAGGAGGCCGAGGCTCGGCGCAAGCCCGGTGATCAGCAGCGACGCAGCACAGGCGAGGGCCACGGCGACGATCAGCCGCCGACGCTCGAGGAGGTCGCCGAGGGGGAGGACCAGCGTCAGGCCGATCACGTACCCGAGCTGGCCGAGCGTCGTGGCGAGGGCGACGACCCCGTCACTCGTGGCGAAGTCGTGCCGCAACATCGGGAGCAGCGGCTGGACGTAGTAGAGGTTGGCGACCGAGATCGCCACGGCGACCGAGAGGAGAAGGACGAGGCGCCGGTCGAGCCGCTCGCCGGCGGCCGCGCCCGGCTCGCCCGCCCGCAGGGTCGTCGAGGTCAGGTCCATCGTCGCCGACACGCTACCGACGCCCTCCATCCCTGCAGCAATCCCGCCATCCAGCCATCCCGCCGCCCCGGGAGCGGCGGTGTTGCGCGCCGCCCGGCGGCGTGGTTTGCTATTGGCACTCGACACACGAGAGTGCTAACGCTCGGCGTCGCCGAGCAGCCAGGAGGACACCGCAAGATGCCGAAGTTGATCAGCTTCGACGAGCAGGCAAGGCGCTCGCTCGAGCGCGGGATGAACCAGCTCGTGGATGCCGTCAAGGTGACGCTCGGCCCGAAGGGCCGGAACGTCGTGCTCGAGAAGAAGTGGGGCGCGCCCACCATCACGAACGACGGCGTGTCGATCGCGAAGGAGATCGAGCTCGAGGACCCGTGGGAGAAGGTCGGGGCCGAGCTCGTGAAGGAGGTCGCGAAGAAGACCGACGACGTGGCCGGCGACGGGACGACCACCGCCACGGTGCTCGCGGGCGCGCTCGTCCGCGAGGGCCTGCGCAACGTCGCCGCCGGCGCCAACCCGATGTCGCTGAAGAAGGGCATCGAGTCGGCGGTCGAGGCAGCGGTCGGCAACCTCAAGGACATCGCCAAGGAGACCGAGTCGAAAGACCAGATCTCCCAGGTCGCCGCGATCTCG
>JAKAOD010000403.1:0-1774 GCA_021823365.1 Actinomycetes bacterium
AACATGGTCACGGGGTGCTCGACCGCCGACCTCGCGCTGGTGCTCGTGGACGCGCGCAACGGCATCACCGAGCAGACGCGCCGTCACGCCTTCATCGCCTCGCTGCTGCGCATCCCGCACCTCGTGCTGTGCGTGAACAAGATGGACCTCGTCGAGTACTCGAGCGCGCGCTTCGAAGAGATCCGCTCGGAGTTCCAGGACTTCGCAGTCCGCCTCGAGATCCCCGACCTCACCTTCATCCCGATCTCGGCCCTGCTCGGCGACAACGTCGTCGATCGCTCGCCAGATATGCCGTGGTTCCAGGGGAGCCCCCTCCTGCACCATCTGGAGGACGTCCACGTCGCCTCGGACCGCAACCTCATCGACCTCCGCTTCCCCGTGCAGCGCGTCGTGCGGCCCCGCTCGGGCGGGCTCGCCGAGTTCCGCGGCTACGCCGGCCAGATGGCGTCGGGCGTGCTCGAGGTCGGCGACGCGGTGCTCGTCCTGCCGTCGGGGTTCACGACGAAGGTCGAGTCGATCGAGACCGCGGACGGGCCGGTCGGGCAGGCGTTCCCGCCGATGTCGATCGTCGTCCGCCTCGCCGACGAGCTCGACGTCTCCCGCGGCGACATGATCTGCCGCCCGCGCAACCAGCCGACGAGCGGCCAGGACGTCTCGGCGATGCTCTGCTGGATGTCCGACGCGCCGCTCCAGGTCGGCGCCAAGCTCGCCCTCAAGCACACCACTCGCTGGGCACGGGCGCTCGTGCGGGAGATCGACTACCGCCTCGACGTGAACACGCTGCATCGCGACCGCGAGGCGACCGAGCTCCGGCTCAACGACGTCGGCCGGGTCGAGCTGCGCACGACAGCTCCGATCTTCTACGACGAGTACCGCCGCAACCGCGCGACGGGCAGCATGATCCTCGTCGACGAGACCACCAACGCGACCGTCGCCGCCGGGATGCTGAGGCGCCCGGCACCGTGAGCGCCGAGGAGCTGCCCGGCGCGACGGTGTGGTTCACCGGGCTCTCCGGGGCCGGGAAGTCGACGGTCGCCCGCGCCCTCGCAGGGCGCCTCGGCCGGCAGGGCCGGCGCAGCTACGTCCTCGACGGGGACGACCTGCGCGAGGGGCTGAGCTCGGACCTCGGCTTCAGCGCCGAGGACCGGGCGGAGAACGTCCGGCGGGTCGGGGAGGTCGCGCTCCTGCTGTCCCGCGCCGCCCACCTCACGCTCGTCACGGTCATAAGCCCCTACGCCGGCGGGCGCGAGCGGGTGCGGCGGCGGCACGAGGAGAGCGGCGTCGAGTTCGTCGAGGTCCACGTCGCCACTCCGCTCGAGCTCTGCGAAGCGCGTGACCCGAAGGGTCTCTACCGGCGGGCGCGTGCGGGGGAGATCGAGCGCTTCACGGGGATCTCGGATCCCTACGAGCCTCCTCCCGCCCCCGAGGTCGTGCTGCGGACGGAGGGGCGGACACCGGAGGACTGCGCCGCCGAGGTCCTCCTGCACCTGGCGGCGCGCCGCCTTGCCGACGTCGGGCCGACCGCGGAGCGGGCCGCGGGGCCGATCGCGGAGCTCAGCTGACGGCCGGACCGCCGGGGCTGGTGCCGCCGATACCCGCCCCTGCCGCTCCGTTCGAGCGGCAGGGGGCGCCTCGATAGTGTTGGGAGCAAGTGGAACAGCCCGGGCCTGAAGCGCTCGCGCTTACCGGAAGGGGCTTGCACCTTGGCTGACATCACGATGCCGCAGCTCGGCGAGACCGTCACCGAGGGGACGATCATCCGCTGGCTGAAGCA
>JAKAOD010000403.1:1784-3461 GCA_021823365.1 Actinomycetes bacterium
CAGGTAGGCGACAGCGTCGCACAGGACGAGCCGCTGTTCGAGGTGTCGACCGACAAGGTCGACTCCGAGGTCCCCTCGCCGGCGACCGGCGTGCTCACCGAGATCCTGGTGCGCGAGGGAGAGACCGTCGACGTCGGCGCCCGTCTCGCAGTCGTCGGGCCGGCCGGCTCGACGACGGTCGCCCCGGCCGCCGAGGCGGTGCCGGCGGCAGGCGCGAACGTCCCCTCGCCGGAGATCGCCCCCCCTTCCTCGCCGGCCGAGGCTCCGCCGCCCCCGCCGGTCCCTGCGGCTTCGCCGCCGCCTCCGGCGGCACCCGCTGCACAGCCGCCGCTGCCGCCCGGGCCCCCCCCGGCGGTGCCGGTGTCCCCACCCCCTGCGCCGCCTTCTCCCGTCGTCGGTGAGGGCGCGCCCGACGTCGACGGCGGGGGATCGGCGAACGGCGACGGGAGGACCTTCGTGACCAGCGCCAACGGGGCGCGTGCCGCCCTGCTCTCGCCGGTCGTGCGGCGCCTGATCAACGAGCACGGGCTCGACCCGTCGGAGATCCCCGGGACTGGGCTCGGCGGGCGGATCACCCGCGAGGACGTGACGCGCTACATCGACACCCGGCAGGCGGGCGCCGCGGCGACGCTCGCCGGCTCGAGCGGCAGCTCGGTCTCCGCGCCGGCCGTGGCGCAGGCCGCGGCTTCCGAGCTGCGCGCGACCGCCGGGTCGGCGGCCCTCGAGGCTCCGGCTGCGTCCCGACATTCGCGCGTCGAGCCCGCCGGGCCGCCTCCCGCGGCGCGCCCGGGGGCAGACGCCCCGGCGGAGTCGCGCGCTCCCGTGCTCGCCCACGGCAATGCCATCGCGGCCCCCGCTCCGGGCGTGCAGACGCCCGCCATCTCCGCGCCGCCGCCGCCGCTCGGCCCGAGGGACGAGGTCGTTCCCTTCTCCGGGATCAGGAGGATCACGGCCGAGCACATGGTGCGGTCGAAGGCGACCTCGGCGCACACCCTCGTCTCGATCGAGGCGGACTTCGAGAACGTCGAGCGGGTGCGCCGGGCCGAGCGGGAGCTGTTCAAGGCGGACGAGGGCATGAGCCTGACCTACCTGCCGTTCATCGCCCGCGCGGTCGTCGACGTGCTGCGGGACTACCCGAACCTCAACTCCTCCGTCGGCGACAACGCCCTGATCGTGCACAAGGACGTCCATCTCGGCATCGCCGTCGACCTCTCCCGGGAGGGCTTGATCGTCCCCGTCCTGCACAACGCCGACGGCCAGAGCCTCCGCGGCCTCGCGCGCTCGATCGCCGACCTCGCGACGCGTGCCCGCTCGCGCACCCTCTCAGCGGACGACATCGCCGGCGGGACCTTCACGATCTCGAACCCCGGGCCCTACGGCACGTTCATGACCTACCCGATCATCGCCCAGCCGCAGGTGGCGATCCTTTCGACCGACGGGGTGAAGCGCAAGCCCGTCGTCGTCCCGACCGGCGACGGCGGCGAGTCGATCGCCATCCACTCGGTCGGGATGCTCGCCCTCGTCTTCGACCATCGGGCGGTCGACGGCGCATACGCGGCGGCGTTCCTGCACGACCTCGCCGAGGTGATCGCGACCCGGGACTGGTCCGCCGAGCTGTAGGGAGCGGGTCGTGCGGCAGGAGCGGCGATGAGTAGCCCTATGTCAACCCCCGGCGCT
>JAKAOD010000012.1 GCA_021823365.1 Actinomycetes bacterium
TGGTCCGGTTCGCGGACCGTGCCGAGGTGCGGCACCGGATCGCCTTCCTCCCCGACTACGACATGGCGATGGCCAAGGCGCTCTATGCCGGATGCGACGTGTGGCTGAACAACCCTCTGCGCCCGCTCGAGGCGTGCGGGACGTCGGGGATGAAGTCGGCGCTGAACGGCGGGCTCAACCTCTCGGTGCGCGACGGGTGGTGGGACGAGCTCGCCGACGGTCGCAACGGCTGGGCGATCCCCTCGGCCGACGTGGACGACGTCGACCTGCGGGACGACCTCGAGGCGGCCGCGCTCTACGACCTGCTCGAGGGCCCCGTCCGTGGTCGGTTCTACGAGCGCGGGCGCGACGGCGTGCCCCACCACTGGGTCTCGATGATCCGCCACACGCTCTCGACCCTCGGTCCGAAGGTCCAGGCGGCACGGATGGTCGAGAACTACGTGACCGACTACTACGCGCCCGCGGCGAGGTCGCTCCGCGAGCTCTGCGCCGACGGCTACGCCGGGGCGCGCGAGCTCGCGGCCTGGAGCCGGAGGGCGCGAGACGCCTGGCCCTCGGTGCGGGTCGCCCACGTCCGGTCGAGCACGGGCGACGAGGGCCCCTCGCTCGGCGGCGACGTCGCCATCAGGACCGTCGTCGACCTCGACGGGCTCGACGAGTCGGAGGTCGACGTCGAGGTCGTCTACGGCCCGGTGGACGACCTCGACGAGGTCCAGGCGCACGGCGTCGTCCACCTCGAGCTGCGCAAGGACGGCGAAGGCGCCGAGCGCACCTACGAAGGCGTGGTGCCCTTGGCGACGCCGGGCGCCTTCGGCTACGCCGTGCGCGTCCTCCCACGTCACCGGCTTCTCGCGAGCCTGACCGAGCTTGGCCTCGTCGCCCAGGCCGACCCGGCCGAGCTCGAGGTCGACGGCGACGACGTGCTGTTCCGCTGAGGGGCGCGCCGTCGGGACCTGCGCACCAGGGCAGGCGCTCCCGTGATTGGTTAACCTGCTCCCCCGTGCTTGCCGCCCGGCGCCTGGCCGCCGTCGTGGGCTGCGCCGCCGGCCTCGTCGGGGCCCTTCCCGGGTCTCTCGTCGCCCTGGCCGGCGTGGCGGCGGCCGGCGCCGGCTCGGACCGCACGACCATCCACCGCCTCGAGCAACGCATCTCCGACGAGGGGGCACGCACCCAGTCGCTCGTCGCCCGCTACGACGCCGTCGTCCACCGCCTCGCCGTGATCGACCATCGGATCACGGCCGACTCGGCCCGCCTGCGGGCCGAGCAGCGGGCCGAGCGGCGAGCGACGACCTGGTTGCGCCACGTCGCGGTCGCGGCCTACGTGAGCGCCGCGAGCGGCGGCACGGGTGCGCTCTCGGCCGCGAGCGGCTCCATGCTCGCGGTCCAGCAGGTCTACGTCGACGCCGCCGGCGGCAGCCTCGAGGCGGCCACGACGGCCGTCGTCGACGCCCACCATCGCAGCTGGGTCACCAGCCGCACCCTTGCCTCCGAGCGGGCGAGCACGGTTGCCACGCTCGCGGCCCTGCGGAGTGCCAGGGCCGTGGCGGCCACCGCGACCTCGGCCGACGAGACCCTTCTCGGCCACGTGCGCCACCAGCTCCTCGCGCTGGTGGCCGCGGCGAACCAAAGGCGCGAGCAGGTGGCGGAGCGCGCGCTCGCCGCGCAGGCGGCGAGGCTCGCCACCCCCCAGCCGGTCTCGCCCCCCGTCCGGCCGGTGGTCGTCACGCCGGGGAGCTACGCCGACCCGTTCCGAGCCGTCTCGGGGCTGTCCCCGGAGCGGATCGACCAGGGCGTCGACTACAGCGGGTTCGGGCCCGTCTACGCGGTGGGCGACGGCGTGGTCCTGAGCACGGTGAACGGCGGCTGGCCCGGCGGCACCTTCATCACCTACCGGCTCACGGACGGGCCCGCGCAGGGACTCGTCGTCTACGTCGCCGAGGACCTCGACCCGACGGTGCAGGTCGGCGAGACGGTGACGGCGGGCACGGTGATCGGCCAGATGTACGGAGGCCCGGACGGCATCGAGACCGGCTGGGCAGACCCGACGGGTGACGGCAACACGATGGCCGCCGACTACGGCCAGTTCAACGGGTGGAACGTGACCGCGTTCGGCCTCAACTTCTCCCAGCTGCTCCAGTCGCTCGGCGCTCCGGGCGGCATCGTCGACGCCGGGGTGGCAGGGGCGCTGCCCCCCAGCTGGCCCTCCTGGTGAGCCTCCCGGAGCCGGCCCGGCGCTGCGTCAGCGCCTCGCCGGCTTCGTCCCTCTCACGACGGCCGCCTCGTTGACGACCGGGGCGGCCCGCACGTCGACGAACCCCGCGCGCTCGAGCATCGCCACCCACGCGCCCATCGGGATCGGGCGCTCCTGCACCCTGAAGACAAACCGGCCGGCGTTCTTCGCGATCCGCCACCAGCCGGCCGGCCCCTTGCGGAGCATGAGGACGATCTTCGCGGCGATGATCCGGCGGTCGCGCGCCTCGCCGCCCCGGCCGAACATCATGTCGCCGACGACAAGCCGGCCGCCGGGGCGCAGCCAGCCGGCGGCCTTGCGGACGGCGGCCTCCTTGTCCTCGTCGCGCAGGTGGTGCAGCACGTAGTTCGAGACGACGAGGTCCACCGACTCGGGCTCGAAGGCGAGCTGCTCGATCGCCTCGGACCGACCGACGACGTTGGTGAGCCCGCCGGCGCGGGCGCGCTCCTCGAGCAGCGCGATCATCGCCGGGCTCACGTCGACGCCCACGACCTCCGCGACCGACGGCGCGATGCGCAGGGCGAGCTGGCCGGAGCCGCAGCCGAGATCGACGACGCGCTCGCCCGAGCGGGGCGCCGACTCGTCGACCACCCGCTCGACCACCCGCGTCAGGCCAGGGCTCTCCGCCGCCTGGCGATCCCATGAGCTCGCGTTGCGCGTCCAGAACCGCCGCTGGCGGGCGATGTTCGCGCGGGCGCTCCCGCGGGTCGCGCGGGTCGCGCCCCCGGCGAGGGCCCGGCCGGGGCCCGCCCCTCCGGCGCCGGCGTCCCCGGGGCCCGGCACTGCGCCCGTCACGGCGAGCCCGCCTCGAAGGTGTAGCGGTAGCCGAGCTTCGGCGAGGAGATCGTGCCGACCACGTGGCCCCCGACCTCGACGCCGATGCTGCGCACCGCCGCCGCGACGGTGAGGGTCGCGCTGCCGCTCACCGGGAACGACGCCGGACGCGAGCTCGGCTGGAGGGTCTCGGCGGCGTAGAGCCGTCCGGACCCGGCCGGCTCCTCGACCATGGTCCAGCACGGGTGGTTCGGCAACGTCGCGACGAGGAGCGCGTACGACGCCGCGCCGACGTCGTAGGTGGCGCCGTTGGCGCTCTCGGAGACGACGTGGAACCCCGAGGGGGTCGTGCTGCTCGTCGGGTGTCCGCTCCCACGTGCCGAGGTGACGGGGCGCGCCCCCGGCGAGGACCTGGCGGCAGAGGGGGTGCGGCGGAGGAAGTCGAGCCAGCTCGGGTGCTCGCGCTCGACGAGCACGCCGAGCAGGAGCAGGACGAGCAAGAGGACGAGCAGCCAGACCACGAGCCGCAGCGCGTAGGGTGCGCTTCGCCGCCGCTGACGGGCGCGGCCCCGGTCGAGGTACGGCTGCTCCGCCGGGACGACCGGCAGCTCCTCGGTGACGGCGCGCCCCACGGGCCGCTGCGCGGCGCGCTGCGCCGTGCGCGCCGGCGCGGGCTCGGCCGCGCGTCCGCCGGGCGCGCCTGGGTCGCCGCCGCCCTGGACGCGGCCGGCGCCGGAGGCGGCGGCGTCGGGGGAGCCAGCCGTCCGGCGGGAGGCCGGTCTGGCCGGCCCGCCGCGGGGGCTCGAGGTCCGCGTCACCGAGCCCTCGGGGTCACTGGGCCCTCGCCTCGGGGAGCCACGCCGCGCCGACGATGCCGCGGCCGGTGTGGACCTGCATCGCGAGGCTGAAGCCGGACACGAAGTCGACGCCGCCGAGCAGCTCCTCGAGGCGACGGGCGAGCTCGGGCGCGTCGGCGTGGAAGACCGTCGAACGCTCTGTCCCGCCGGGCGTGCCCTGCTCGTAGGCGCGACGGATCGCCTGGAGGGAGCTCTCGGCGTCCTCGGCGGTCCCGAGCGGCTCGACGACGCCGTCGTGCATCCGGAACACGCTGCGTACCCCGTCGGGGGCGCCGGGTCCGAGCACGTCGTCGGGCACCGGGCCGCTCCGCCGGATCGGCGCGAGCGTCTCGAGCGAGGCGACGAGCTCCACCCTTCGGGCCGCGTCCTCGATCGCCGCGACCACGGCGTCGAGGTCGCCGTCCCGCCTCGCCGCCTCGGCCCCGGCGAGCACGACGAGCGCCTGCCCGGCAGCGGCCGTCCGCGCGTCCACGGCGACGGTGCGCCGGTCGGCGAGGCTCGCGGCGAGCGAGGCGTTGCGGAACATCGCGGCGAACTCGATCGCCGGCGTGACGAGGACGGCGGCCTCCAGGCCCGATCCCTCGACCGCCGCCAGGTACTCTGTCACGAAGGGGCGGCTCGCGCCGCCGAGCTCCTCCTCCTCGGCGGCCGCCGAGATGGACCAGTCCGCGACGGCCCCGGGCTCCGTCGATGCTCGTTCTTCGGGCAGGTAGATGTTTATGGGGAGGACCCGGATCCCGAGCTCGTCGGCGAGCGCCGGAGGCAGGCACGTGCTCGAGTCCGTGACGAGCGCGACGCGACCCACGAGCGGAACGATACCGGCCGGGCAGGTCGCGAACGCCGACCACCCCGGGCTGCCCCGGCGGTTCACCATGTCCGAGCTCGTCCAGCGCACGGGCGCTCCGGCGGCGACGATCCGCTACTACCTCAGCGTGGGCCTTCTTCCGCCCCCGGTCAAGGTGGCCTCCAACCGGTACCTCTACGACGAGCGGCACGTCGAGCTGGTGCGGCTCGTGCGGCTCCTTCGTGACCGCCGGGGCCTCCCCCTGGACGCCATCGGGCGGGTGCTGCCCGACATGCTGCCCGACCTCCTCGGCAGACCCGTCGGCGGCGTCTTCCGCGCCGACATGTGGGACGAGGTGCTGACGCCGGGGGCGCCGGGCGACTCGGCACGCGAGCGCCTCGTCGCCATCGGCACCGAGCTGTTCAGCCGTCGTGGCTACGCCGAGGTGACCGTCGACGACGTCTGCAGGGCCGCCGACATGGCCAAGGGATCCTTCTACCGGCACTTCACCTCGAAGGAGGAGCTGTTCGTCGCCGCGGCCCGGGCGGTGACGCGCGAGCTCGCCCGGACGCTCGCCGAGCTCGCCTCGTGCGGCCCGCACGAGGCGGACCGGATCGTCGAGGTCCTGGCGACGGCGATGGCGCCGCGTCTCGCGGTCGTCCTGGACCTCACCTCGCTCGCCGCGCAGCGCCGGCCGGGCTACGCGGCGGCGCTGCGCGCGCTCGTCTCGGCGCTCGGCGAGGCGCTCCGCCCGGTGCTCGGCACGCCCGTCGCCGGCGCCCGTGCCGCCGACGACGGCGGGGCCGACGAGGTGGTGGCACGCGCCGTCTTCGAGGCCGTCCGGCGCGTCGTGACCGCGGTCGACATCGACACCAGCCCGTCATTGACGCCCCTCGCGGGTTCTGCGAGGATGCACCACGAACAGCTACGGTGACCAGCGAGTCATGATCACTTCGCGTGAGCGGTCCCGTACGGGGGGCGGCCCGACGACCGAGGAGGACGACGTGGACGAAGCCGACCTGAGCGCGTACCCGTTGCTGTCCTGCATCTCGTCGCCCGCCGACGTGAAGTCGCTCTCGCAGGAGCAGTGCGCGGAGCTCGCCGGGGAGATGCGGGCCTTCATCGTCGACGTGGTGACCAGGACCAGCGGCCATCTCGGCTCCAACCTCGGGTCCGTCGAGGTGACGATCGCGCTCCACCGCGTCTTCGACTCGCCCCGCGACGTGATCCTGTTCGACACCGGCCACCAGGCCTACGGCCACAAGCTGCTCACCGGCAGGGCCCGGGGCTTCTCGCGGCTCCGCCAGGAAGGGGGGCTCTCCGGCTATCCGAACCGTGCCGAGTCGGTGCACGACGTCATCGAGAACAGCCACGCCTCGATGGCGCTCAGCTACGCCCACGGGATCGCCACCGCCTTCCACGCGAGCGGCGAGGAGGCGACGCGCCGGGTCGTCGCGCTCGTCGGCGACGGCGCCCTGACGGGAGGGCCCGCCTACGAGGCGCTGAACAACCTCGGGAGCTCCGGCAGCAGGGTCTGCATCGTGCTGAACGACAACGGCCGGAGCTACGCGCCGACGGTCTCGAAGCTCTCGGAGTCGCTGACCCAGCTGCGGCTCTCCCCGAGCTACGGCGCGCTCAAGTCCCGCGTCGCCAAGGTGCTCGACGAGATCCCCGGCCTCGGCCCGCTCGCCGGCCAGACGCTGCGCTCGCTCACCGCGGCGCTTCGCGAGCTCGTCGAGCCGCACGTCTTCTTCGAGGCGCTCGGCATCCGCTACCTCGGCCCGATCAACGGCCACGACGTCGCCGGCGTCGAGCAGGGCCTGCTGAGGGCCGCCGCCTACCCCGGGCCGATCGTCCTCCACGTGCTCACCCGCAAGGGGAAGGGGTACGCGCCGGCCGAGGCGGACGAGGTCCAGTGCCTTCACGACGTGAAGGGCGCCGATGGCCACGGCCGCGAGGGCCACGGCCGCGAGGGCCGAGGCCACGACGGCTCCGGGCACGAGGGCCGGGGGCACGAGAGCCGCGACTCCGGGGCGCTCCTCGTCGGTCCGCGCTCGCTCGAGGCGAGCTACACCGAGGCGTTCTCACGCGCCGTCCTCGCCGAGGCAGAGCGTGACGAGCGGCTCGTCGCGATCACCGCGGCGATGCCCGGGCCGACCGGGCTCCTGCCCTTCGAGGCCCGCCATCCCGACCGCTTCGTCGACGTCGGGATCGCCGAGGCGCACGCCATGGCGGCCGCCGCCGGGATGGCCTTCGCCGGGCTGCACCCGGTCGTCGCGATCTACTCGACCTTCCTCTCCCGCTGCTTCGACCAGCAGAACCTCGACGTCGGGCTCCACTCGGCCCCGGTGGTCATCTGCGCCGACCGGGCCGGCATCACCGGGGACGACGGCCCGAGCCACCACGGCATCCACGACCTCGTCCTCGGGCTGTCCGTTCCGGACCTCGCCATCTTCGCCCCCTCCGAGCCCGCCGAGATCGCCCCCATGCTCCGGGCCGCCCTCGAGCTGCGCCGGCCCGCGCTCATCCGGTACCCGAAGACGCCCTGCGCCGAGCACCTCGGCGTCCCCGGAGCCGGCATGTCGCCGCGCACGCTGCGCTCGGGCGCCGGCGACGTCGTGATCGTCGGCGTCGGGAAGCTCGCCCACGCCTGCGTCGAGGCGGCAGGCATGCTCGCGCTCGAGGGTGTCGACGCCACCGTCTACGACCAGCGGGTCGTCCGCCCGGTCCCGCCGGAGCTGATCGAGGCGTGCGTCGGCGCGCGCCTCGTCGTGACCGCCGAGGACGGCATCGTGCTCGGCGGGGCCGGCCAGCATCTCGCCGCGGCGGTCGACGCCGAGGCGGAGGAGCGGGGCGTCCCGACGCCGAGCTGCGTCCACCTCGGCGTGCCGGCGACCTACATCGCCCAGGGCAAGCCCGACGCCATCCTCGCGAGCCTGGGCCTCGACGGCCATGGGGTGGCGGCGGCGACGCTGCGCCGGATCGAGCGCCTCGACCGGATCGACCGGCGGCCCGCCCCCCGAGCCGGGGCGCGCCCGGCCGGGTCGTCGGCGAGCCTCGGCGGAGGGCGGGGAAGGGTCGCGCGGTGAGCGGAGCGGTCGTCGTCGGCGAGCAGCCGGAGCTCTCGCTCGCCGGTATCGCAGCCAAGTCCCGCACGGAGAACTTCACCGTCGCGTCACGCCTGCTTCCCCGCAGCTTGCGCGCCCATCTCGGCGCCGTCTACGGCTTCGCCCGCTTCGTCGACGACGTCGGCGACCTCGCACCAGGCGACCGGGAGCGCCAGCTCGACTGGGTCGAGGCGGAGCTCGCACGGTCCTTCCAGGGTCACGCCACCCACCCGGTGCTCGTCGCTGTCGAGCGCAGCGCAGCCGAGCTCGGTCTCGACCGCCGCCCCTTCGACGACCTCATCGCCGCCAACCGGCAGGACCAGCGGGTCAGCCGCTACCCGACCTACGCCGATCTCGAGGCGTACTGCGCGCTCTCGGCGAACCCCGTCGGCCGCCTCGTCCTCGCGATCCTCGGGCGAAGGGACGCGCTCGCGGTCGCGCTGTCCGACCTCGTGTGCACCGGGCTGCAGCTCGTCGAGCACTGGCAGGACGTCGCCGAGGACCTCCGGGCCGGACGGATCTACCTCCCGCTCGAGGACCTCGAGCGCTTCGGCGTCGCCGAGGAGGAGCTCGCGGCGCCGGCGGCGACCCCGGCCTTCCGCCGCCTGATGGCCTTCGAGGTCGGTCGCGCCCGTGACCTGCTCCGTTCCGGTGCGCCGCTCGTCGGCCTGCTCGCCCCGGCCGGCCGCGTCGCCGTCGCCGGGTTCGTCGGCGGAGGGCTGGCGCAGCTCGACGCCGTCGAACGACACGGCTACGACGTGCTCGCGTACCGGGTCAAGGCGTCGAGATGCGCGGTGGGGGCGCGCGCCGCGGCGCTGCTCGCCGCGCGCCGGCGGCGATGACCTCGGGCTGGGCCCCGGCGCCGTCGGCCGAGCACGTCCGCGACCTCCCCGCCGCGTACCTGCGCTGCGAGGAGATCACGCGCCTCGAGGCGAAGAACTTCGCATACGGGATCCGGCTCCTTCCCGGCCCGAAGCGCCAGGCGATGTCGGCCCTGTACGCCTTCGCCCGGCGCGTCGACGACGTCGGCGACGGCCCGGGCGCGGCAGCCGACAAGCTCGCCGCCCTCACGGGCATCCGCAGTCAAGTGGCACGCCTGGGAAGCGGCGCCGTCGGGGACGACCCGGTGCTGCTCGCCCTCGAGGACGCCTGCGAGCGCTTCCCGATCCCGCGCTCCGCGCTGCTCGAGCTCGTGACCGGCTGCGAGATGGACTGCCGCCAGCAGCGATACGAGACCTTCGACGAGCTCACCGTCTACTGCCGCTGCGTCGCCGGGTCGATCGGCCGGCTCTCTCTCGGCGTCTTCGGGAGCGCCGATCCGGTGCGCTCGCCGGCGCTCGCCGACGCGCTCGGCATCGCTCTCCAGGTCACGAACATCCTGCGCGACATCGTCGAGGACCGCGACGTGATGGGACGGGTCTACCTGCCGGCGGAGGACCTCGCCCGCTTCGGCTGCGCCGAGGACGCGAGCGGCCCGCTGCCCGCCCTCTGCGACCTCGTCCGGTACGAGGCGGGCAGGGCGCGCGAGCGCTACGCCGAGGGGCTGCCGCTGCTCGACCTCCTCGACCACCGCTCCCGTGCGTGCGTCGCTGCGATGGCAGGCATCTACCGTCGGCTCCTCGACCGCATCGAGTCGGACCCGCTTGCCGTCCTCGACCATCGTGTCGCGCTCCCGGCGTGGGAGAAGGCGTGGGTCGCGGCGCGCAGCCTCGCGGGGGCGGGCGCGTGAGCCCGCCGCGCGCCGTGGTCGTCGGGGGCGGGCTCGCAGGGCTCTCCGCCGCGCTCACGCTCGTCGACGGCGGCGCCGACGTGGTCCTCCTCGAGGCACGGCCCCGGCTCGGCGGAGCGACGTGGTCGTTCCAGCGCAACGGTCTCAGCTTCGACAACGGCCAGCACGTCTACATGCGCTGCTGCACGGCCTACCGTCGCTTCCTGCGCCGGATCGGCTCGGAGGAGGACGCCCCCCTGCGAGGGCCGCTGCAGATACCCGTCCTGCGCCCCGTCCCCGGCGCGGAGCCCGCGGTCGCCTGGCTGCGCAGAGACTCCCTGCCGGCGCCGCTCCAGCTCGGCCGGGCGCTGTCCCGCTACCGGCACCTGCGCCCGGCCGACCGCGCGCGGCTTGGCGCCGCGGTCCTCGCCCTTCGGAGGCTGCGCATCACCGACCCGTCGCTCGACGCCGAGACCTTCGGGTCCTTCCTCGCCCGCCATGGCCAGAGCGAGGCGTCCGTCGAAGCGCTCTGGGACCTGATCACCCTGCCGACGCTCAACGTGCGTGCGCGCGAGGCGTCGCTCGCCCCCGCCGCCAAGGTCTTCAGGACGGGGTTCCTCGCCGAGCCGGACGCAGCGGACCTCGGTTGGGCGCGCGTCCCGCTCGGCCGGTTGCACGGCGACGCCGCCGCCACGGCGTTGCGGCGCGCCGGCGCCGCCGTGCGGCGGCGCGAAAAGGTCGAGGCGCTGTCGTTCTCGCCCGTCGCCGGCTCGGAGCGTGCCGTCGTCGGCGTCGTCGTCGGCGGGGAGTCGCTCGCCGCCGACGCCGTCGTGCTCGCCGTGCCGCACGAGGCGGCGGCCGACCTCCTGCCGCCGGGCGGCGCCGTCGAGCCCCGGGCCCTCGCGGGGCTCGGCCGCTCTCCGATCGTCGACGTCCACCTCGTCTACGACCGCAAGATCCTCGACCATCCCATGGCCGCCGCCATCGGCTCCCCGGCGCAGTACGTCTTCGACACGACGGCGTCCTCCGGCCTGCCTCCCGAAGAGGGCCAGTGCGTCGCCGTCTCGGTCTCGGGCGCAGACGCCGAGCACGGCGAGCCGCCCGCACGGCTCGTCGAGCGCTACCGCGCCGCGCTCGTCGAGCTGTTCCCTCGTGCCCGCACGGCGAGGGTGATCGACGCGGTCGTGACGCGCGAGCACAGCGCGACGTTCCGGGCGACGCCGGGGACGGCGCGCCTCAGGCCACGCCCGGACAGCGGCATTCCCGGCCTCTACCTGGCCGGGGCGTGGACCGACACGGGCTGGCCGGCGACGATGGAGGGAGCGGTGCGCAGCGGCGTCGCCGCCGGCGCGATGGCGCTCCGGCGCCTCGGACGGGCGCGGGCGCTCGCCGGCGGCCGCGCGGGGTCGGAAGCAGATCTCTCGGAGGAGGGAGTGGCTTGAGCTCGTCACGCAGCCTCGCCGCAGACGGCGGAGCGGTCGCCGGTGGTTGGACGCGAAGGCAGGGGGCGCCCGAGGTGCTCGGCCGGGCGCGGGCCCTCGTCGGGCCGGCCCTCCGCCGCGCCGTCGGCGCCCTCTCGCCTGAGCTCCGACCGCTGGCCGAGTACCACCTCGGCTGGCGGGACGCCGGCGGCCTGCCCGCCGGCGGCGACGGTGGCAAGGGGATCCGTCCCGCGCTGGCGCTGCTGTCGGGCGAGGCGGCGGGGGCCGCCTCCCATGTCGCCGTGCCCGGCGCCGTCGCCGTCGAGCTCGTCCACAACTACTCGCTCATCCACGACGACGTCATCGACGAGGACGCGGAGCGGCGGCACCGGCCGACGCTCTGGGTGCTCTACGGCGTTGGGCGGGCGATCATCGTCGGCGACGCGATGGTCGCGCTCGCCCAGCGCGTCGTCCTCTCGCCCGTCGAGACCGGGGTCTGCGACGAGGCGCCCTTCGGACCGGAGCACGCGGCGCGCGGCGCCCGCTGCATCGCCGACGCGACGGCGGCGATGATCGCCGGCCAGGCGCTCGACATGGCCTACGAGTCGATCCCCGCGGTCGACGTCATCGACTGCATGCAGATGGAGGCCGGCAAGACCGGGGCGCTCCTCGGCTGCGCCGCCGCCATCGGGGCCATCCTCGCCGGCGCGCCCGACAAGACCGCTGCGGCGCTGTCGAGCTACGGGCTCGAGCTCGGGCTCGCGTTCCAGGCGGTGGACGATCTCCTCGGGATCTGGGGCGACCCGGTCACGACCGGCAAGCCGGCGTGGAGCGACCTGCGCCAGCACAAGAAGACGCTCCCGGTCGTCGCCGCCCTCTCCTCGGGAACGGCCCGGGCCGAGGAGCTCGCCGCGCTGCTCGGCCGCGAGCACCTCTCGGAGGACGAGACCGGTCGCGCAGCGGCGCTGGTCGAGCAGTGCGGTGGCCGGGCCATGGCGGTCGAGGAGGCAGGCCGGCGCCTCGACTCGGCGCTCGCCGCCCTCGCCGGCGCCGACCTCGCGCCGAGGGCCGCCGAGGAGCTCGCCGACATCGCCCGCTTCGTCGTGGAGCGAGAGTATTGAACGTGGACCGCCCCGACCTCGTCCCCCCCGAGGAGCACGCCCGCGCGGGCGAGACCCTTGCGCGGGCCCGCAGCCACCTGCTCTCCCTCCAGTCGCCGCAGGGGTGGTGGCGCGGCCTGCTCGAGACAAACGTGACGATGGACGCCGAGGACCTCCTCATGAGGGAGTTCCTCGGGACCCGGCAGGTCGAGGACACGATCGCCGCCGCCCGCTGGATCCGCTCCCAGCAGCGCGAGGACGGCACGTGGGCGAACTTCTTCGGCGGCCCGGGCGACCTCTCGACGACCGTCGAGGCCTACGTCGCCCTGCGCCTCGCCGGCGACGCCCCGGACGAGCCGCACATGCAGCTCGCCGCGAGCTTCGTGCGCGAGCGTGGCGGCGTCGAGTCGTCGCGGGTGTTCACCCGGGTCTGGCTCGCGCTGTTCGGCCTGTGGCCGTGGCAGGAGCTTCCGGCGCTCCCGCCCGAGCTCGTCTTCCTTCCGTCCTGGATCCCGCTCAACATCTACGACTTCGGCTGCTGGGCCCGCCAGACCGTCGTCGCCCTGACGATCGTCGCCGCCTACCGGCCCGTACGCCCGATCGACTTCGGCGTCGAGGAGCTGCGCTCCGGTCGTCCGTCGAGGCGGAGGCGGGCATCGCTCGTCGACTGGAAGGGCCGGTTTGTCCTGCTCGACCGGATGCTGCACGGATACGAGCGGCTCGCGCGGCGGCGAGTCGTGCGCTCGACGATCCGGGAGTCCGCCCTGTCCGTCGCCGAGCGCTGGGTCGTGCGGCGCCAGGAGGCCGACGGCAGCTGGGGCGGCATCCAGCCGCCGTGGGTCTACTCGATCATCGCCCTGCACCTGCGTGGCTACGCGCTCGACCACCCCGTCGTGGCGCGCGCCATCGCCGGCTGGGAGGGCTTCACGGTCCGGCGCGACGGCATGCGGATGATCGAGGCCTGCCAGTCACCGGTGTGGGACACCGCGCTCGCGGCGATTGCGCTGAGCGACGCCGGTGTGCCCGCCGACGACGAGCGGCTGGTACGCGCCGCGAGCTGGCTGCTCGGCGAGGAGGTCCGCGTCCGGGGGGACTGGGCGGTGCGCCGGCGCGGCGTGCCGACGGGTGGCTGGGCGTTCGAGTTCGACAACGACAACTACCCCGACGTCGACGACACCGCCGAGGTGGTGATGGCGTTGCGCCGCGTCGCCCACCCTGACCAGCTCGCGGTGGACGCGGCCGCCCGTCGGGGTGTCGCCTGGGTGCAGGGGATGGCGTCGGAGAGCGGCGGCTGGGGGGCCTTCGACGCCGACAACCTGCGGGAGATCCTGTACGAGCTTCCCTTCTCGGACTTCGGCGCCGTGATCGACCCGCCGAGCGCCGACGTCACGGCGCACGCGATAGAGATGCTCGCCGACGAGCGCGCGGCCGACCCCGCGGTGCTCCGCCGCGGCGTCGAGTGGTTGCGTGCGCAGCAGGAGGACGACGGCGCCTGGTACGGCAGGTGGGGAGTGAACTACGTCTACGGGACCGGGGCGGCGGTCCCGGCGCTCGTCGCCGCCGGGGTGACCCCCGGCGACCCGGCGATCCGCCGCGCCGTCGAGTTCCTCCGGTTCCACCAGAACGACGACGGCGGCTGGGGCGAGGACATCCGCTCCTACGACGACGCGACCCTGCGCGGCGAGGGCGTCTCGACGGCCTCGCAGACGGCGTGGGCCCTGCTCGCCCTCGTCTCGGCCGGCGAGGCGGCGGGCGAGGAAGCCCGGCGGGGGGTCGCCTTCCTCGCCGGCTCCCAGCGCCCGGACGGCAGCTGGGACGAGCCGTTCTTCACCGGCACCGGCTTCCCCGGCGACTTCTACATCAACTACCACCTCTACCGGCTCTGCTTCCCCGTGACCGCCCTCGGCCGCTGGCTCCGCGCGGTGCGCCCCGGCGGAGAGGCGCCCGAGCCATCCTCGGCCTTCGAGAGCGCAGCCGGCCCCGGTGCTGCGGTCGAGCCGGAGGAGGTCGGCCGCACGCATGCCGGCGGGCGCCACGGGACGGCTGACGGGGAGCCTGGCGCCAAGACCAGGTCGCGCCGCCGGCGCGCCCCGCGGGATCATGAGCCGGGCTCGTGAGCGGGCTGGACCCGGTGCTCCTCGCGCCGCTCAGGCTCGAAGCGCTCGCCGCGCGCCGGGGCGCCCCCGCCTGCCGGGTGGAGCGTCTCGGGATGGGCCCGGCGCGAGCCAAGGCTGCGATCGCCCGCATCGCGTGCTCGATCCCGCCCGGGTCACCGGCCGTCGTCCTCGGGGTGGCCGGCGCCCTGGTCGAAGGGACCCATCCGGGGGACGTCGTCGTCGCGAGCGAGCTGTCCTCCACCGAGGGCGGAGCGCGCGTGCCGCTCGCCTCGGCGCCCGAGGTGGCGGCGCTCCTTTCTCAGGCGGGCCTGTCCGTGCGGGAGGCGCCCGTCGTCTCCTCGCCGACGATCGTCAACGGCGCCGGCGCCCGGCGGGAGGCCTCCTCGGGCGGCGCCGTCGCGGTGGACATGGAGTCGTACTGGTGCGCGCCCCTCGCGGCGGAGCGGCCGTTCGCCGTCGTCCGGGTCGTGCTCGACCTCCCCGGCCGCGAGCTCTGGTCGCCGGCGTCGCTTCCGGCCGCGGCCGTCGCCTTCCGCACCCTCGTCCGCTCGGCGCGTGCCCTCGCCCGCTGGTCGCCAGCAGGTGCCGGCGAGCCCCGCTTCCAGAAGGTCGGTGATCTTTGATGGGCATACCCGTCCGGCAGAACATCGCGATGACCCGCTACCTCGCCCGCCAGCGGCTGAAGCGGACGAAGATGTACCCGCTGATCGTCGAGCTCGAGCCGCTGTTCGTCTGCAACCTCTCCTGCCCCGGCTGCGGGAAGATCCAGTACCCGACGGAGGTGCTGCGCAAGCGCCTCACGCCGGAGGAGTCCTTCGCCGCCATCGAGGAGAGCGGGGCGCCGATGGTCTCGATCGCCGGCGGCGAGCCGCTGCTCCACCCCCAGATCGGCGAGATCGTCGACGGCCTGATCGCCCGCAAGCGCTTCGTCTACCTCTGCACGAACGCGGTGCTGCTGCGCCGGAAGATCGACCGGTTCAAGCCCTCGCCGTACTTCTCATGGGTCGTGCACGTCGACGGCCTGGAGGAGCGCCACGACCAGGCGGTCGACCGCGAGGGCGTGTTCCGGGAAGCGGTCGAGGCGATCCGCGAGGCGAAGCGGCGGGGCTTCAGGGTGACGACCAACTCGACGTTCTTCTCGACCGACTCGCCGAAGACCGTGCGCGAGGTGCTCGACTTCCTGAACGACGACCTCGGCGTCGACGCGATGATGATCTCGCCGGCCTACGCCTACGAGAAGGCGCCCGACCAGGACCACTTCCTCGGCGTGCGCCAGACCCAGGAGCTGTTCGCCGAGGCGTTCGCAGAAGGGCGCAGGAAGCGCTGGCGCTTCAACCACACTCCGTTGTTCCTCGACTTCCTCGAGGGCAGGCAGGACTACCAGTGCACGCCCTGGGGCATCCCGAGCTACTCGGTCTTCGGCTGGCAGCGGCCCTGCTACCTCATGGCCGACGGCTACGCGAGCACCTACAAAGAGCTGCTCGAGACGACCGACTGGGAGAAGTACGGGCGGGGGCGGGATACCCGGTGCGACAACTGCATGGCGCACTGCGGCTACGAGCCGACCGCTGTGGCGGCGACGACGAGGTCGCTCAAGGAGTCGATCCGCGCCGCGCTCGGGACGCACTGAGGGCGCTCGCCAGACGGGTGCCCGGCGAGGGGCGGCGGCGCCTACGATGGTGGCGGCGCTCCTGGGCGGCCGCCGGCACGCGCCGGCGTCCAAGGACGAGCAGGGGGCTGTAGCTCAGCTGGTCAGAGCGACTGGTTTGCAACCAGTAGGTCGCGGGTTCGAGCCCCGCCAGCTCCACTCCACGCGTCTTACTCGAACCCTCGACATGGTGCTTGAGGGTTCGGGTGGGGCGCTTGCTCGAGTGCTGCCGCTGGTCGGCCCAGGTCGGGGCTTGTTCTTGGGTGTCGGGGTCGAGCAGCAGCCCGAAGGACCGGGTGGGCTCGGTGCGGATGGTGTC
>JAKAOD010000404.1 GCA_021823365.1 Actinomycetes bacterium
GTCGCAGCGCGAGCCGAGGAAGAGGAGAAGCGTCCAGTGACCCGCCGACGCCAGGCGCAGCCTGCGGGGCCGGCCCTCGGTGTCCGACCCGTCGACGTCGGTCACCGGCAGCCGCCGCACGCCGGCGGGAACCGCGACCACGTCGTGGAGCTCAGGTCGACGCAACACTCGACGCGCGTCGTCAGAGCCGGCTGAGCAGCTCCGCCTTCTTCGCAGCAAACTCATCCTCCGAGAGGATGCCGCGCCGGCGGAGCTCGTCGAGCTGGAGGATCTGCCCGGGGATCGTCGCGTCGTCGTCTCCGAGCACGACGCCATGCGGTGGCGTGTCGACCGTGGACGACCGCCGACCCTCCGGCCAGCTCCGCCTGCCGGAGGGGCCCGCCGCCTCCATCGGCAAGCCGGCGCGCGCAACGCCCGGCGCCGGGTCCGCCGGCGAACCGCCGGCGGCCGTCCAGACGCGACCGTGTGGGCCTCCGTAGGGGCCGTAGGGGAGGTCGAAGCGGTCGAGCTGGGCGGTGATCACCCGCTGGAGGCGCCGGGGACGGCGCACGTCCTCCACGACCAGGGGCCGGTCGCCCCCGGCGACCTCGAAGACCAGTCGGCCGCAGCCGATGAGCCGGCCAGCGACGGACTGGCTCAAGTGGATCTCCACGACACGCTGGAAGCGGAGCTGGACGACGTCGCGCCCGATGAGCCCGCGCCGGTAGAGGAGCCGGCTCGTCGTGACAAAGAACCGCACCGATCGCCAGCGGAGCAGCCGGGCGACGACCCACAGTGCCGGGAGGGCGACCATCGCTGCAAGCACCCACGCCACCGCGGCGGGCGCCTGCGGGTAGCGGATCGCGATCGCGGCGGCTGCCGCCACGGCGAGCAGGAGGAGAACGACCGGGCCGATCACCACGATCGGATGGGGGCGAGCCTCCGCGAGGAGCTCCTCGTCCTCGTGCAACAGGTTACGAGCGGGCCCCACCCTTCGAGCGTACCAACGGGTCGCGGCCGTCCCTTCGATGCTCGCGCGAGATTGCTCGTGCACCGGGCGTCGCCCGGTCGGCGCCGCTCGCGCACCGCACCGGCCCGGCCCGCGCCGGCCCGCACCGGCCCGGCCCGCACCGGCCCTGACAGTGGCTACCGTGCTGCGATGGCCACCGGGACGGCGGCGGCGCGCCGCCGGAGCATCTGAGCTCGCGTGCCCACGCAGAGCGCGGGACTGCTCGTGTACCGCCGCCGGGACCACGACCGCCCGCAGGCCGACTCGCCGCTCGGCGGTGAGCTCGAGGTGCTGCTCGTCCATCCCGGCGGTCCCTACTGGGTCCGGCGCGACGAGGGATGGTGGTCCATCCCGAAAGGCGAGGTCGCCGACGGGGAAGACGGGCTCGCCGCCGCCGAGCGCGAGTTCTCAGAGGAGCTCGGCCTTCCCGCTCCGCCCGGGGAGCGCACGCCGCTCGGCGAGGTCGTCCAGGCGGCGGGCAAGCGGGTGCGGGCGTGGGCGGTCGCCGGCGACCTGGACGCAGCCGCCGTCCACCCCGGCACCTTCGAGCTCGAGTGGCCGCCTCGCTCGGGCCGGCGGCGCCGCTTCCCCGAGGTGGACCGGGTCGCATGGTGCACGCTCGACGAGGCGAGGGTGAAGCTCCTCCCGGGCCAGCTCCCGCTGCTCGACCGGCTCGCAGCGCTGCTCGCTGGGTAAGGTGCCGGCCACGATGCCTGTGACGGTGCGAGGAGCGGTGGCGACCGCGAGGGGCGCGCCGGTGGAGGTGGTGCCCGTCGTGGTCCCCGATCCCGGCCCCGGGGAGGTGGTCGTGGAGGTGCGGGCCTGCGGCGTCTGCCACACGGACCTCCATTACCGGGACGGCTCGATCAACGACGACTTCCCCTTCCTGCTCGGGCACGAGGCGGCCGGCTTCGTGAGGGAGGTGGGCGACGGCGTCGAGCACCTCGCGCCCGGCGACTACGTCGTGGTCGCCTGGCGCGCGCCATGCGGCGCGTGCCGCTCGTGCCGGCGGGGGCGGCCGTGGTACTGCTTCGACAGCCAGAACGCGCGACAGCCCATGACCCTCGAAGACGGGACGCCCCTCTCCGCGGCACTCGGCATCGGCGCCTTCTGCGAGCGCACCCTCGTGGCCGCGGGGCAGGCGGTGCCGGTCGACCGCGCGGCGCGCCCGGAGGCCGCGGGGCTGATCGGCTGCGGCGTCATGGCCGGGTTCGGCGCCGCGGTGAACACCGGTGGGGTGTCGCGCGGGGACACGGTGGCGGTGATCGGCTGCGGCGGCGTCGGAGACGCCGCGATCGCGGGCGCGGTGATCGCCGGCGCACGCACCGTCATCGCGGTCGACGTCGACGACCGGAAGCTCACCTGGGCACGCGAGTTCGGCGCCACCCACACCGTCAACTCCGCGGTGACCGACCCCGTGGAGGCGATCCGTGAGCTCACCACAGGCAACGGCGCCGACGTCGTCGTCGAGGCAGTCGGCCGGCCGGACACCTACGAGCAGGCGTTCCTCGCCAGAGATCTCGCAGGCGTGCTCGTCCAAGTCGGCGTCCCCTCCCCCGCCATGCGAGTCGACCTCCCGATGATCGAGCTCTTCGGGAGGGGCGGCGCGCTCAAGTCTTCCTGGTACGGCGACTGCCTGCCGACGCGCGACTTCCCGATGCTCATCGATCTCTACCTGCGGGGCCGGCTCGACCTCGACCGCTTCGTCTCGGAGACGATCCCGCTCGAGGGCGTCGAGGCCGCCTTCGAGCGGATGGAGCGTGGCGAGGTGCTGAGGTCGGTCGTCGTCTTCTGAGGGATCGGTCGGTTCCTGGGCGTCGTGCAGGAGGCAGGCAGGCTCCAGGCCGGATGCACGCTCCGAGACGGCTTCGAGACGGCTCCTACACGGGTTCGGTGCGCTTCAGGTACGCCGGGAACTCGCGCTCGGCCCGCCGGTGCAGGTGGAAGAGCCTGCGCTGGGCGGGGGCGTCGCCGTTCCACGCCGCGATGCAGTCGGTCGGCGCGATGTTCGCGAGCGCCAGGATCGCGCCCGCTGCGCCGCAGGACCCGGCGAGCACGAGCTGGGTCGCGCTCCCGACGTAGACCGTCATCTCCAGCTCGACGAGGTCGGCGAGACGGCTCGAGCTCCCCGAAGAGTCCTTCACTCCGTCCACGTCGAGCGCCGGGAGCTCCTCGGTGCCGAGCACGCGGGCTGCGAGAGCGGGATTGTGGTAGGCGAGGACCGGCCGCCCGGGTGCTTCGTGGCGCACGGCGCCGAAGAACTCGGCCGGCTCCGCCTCCTCGGGGCAGAACACGAGCAGTGCATCGGCGTCGCCCCCTGCCGCGAGCGTCGCCGTCGTCTCGAGCGCCTCGTCCGCGGTGCTGCGCCCGGTGCCCACGATGACCGGGACGCCGGGTACGGCGTCCTTCACCGCCGAGACGAGCTCGACGCGGTCAGAT